>CANETG010000214.1 GCA_947440875.1 Bacteriovoracaceae bacterium | reverse complement strand
ACCACACCTGCTGTTCTCGGGTGAGTGACAAGGGGAGCGCCCACGATTTCACCATCTCCTTGGACCAGAGCAAATACTTCTTTCGGAACGCCGGCACTCAGTAAAAGCTCAAAGAGCTTATTGGCAATGAGTGGGGTTTGTTCCGCGGGTTTTAAGATCACAGCGTTCCCCGCAACGAGGGGGGCCACTGCCATCCCACAAGGAATGGCGAGAGGAAAATTCCAAGGCGCAATCACAGTGAAAACACCGCGGTTACCGAATTTTTGTGTTTGTAATTGGATATTGATTTCTTGTCTGGCGTAGAAATTGATGAAATCGATGGCTTCGTCGACATCGGCCAGGGCCTCCGTCATCGTTTTTCCCGCCTCATAGATAATCAAAGCAGCCAGATCATTTCTCTGAAGGAGCATCATGTCGGCCGCTCTCATCATGATCCCGACCCGAGTCAGCGAATAATTTCCTTTCCCCCATGAACCACTGGCCAGTGCTGCCTCGAGCTTGGGCACGAGATTAATCGCTTGCTCTTTCGTCGTTGCCTGATAGGTCCCGACGATAAATTCCGGACGAGAACTACAAAAGACTTTGACGTCATTTGATCGAGAGAACTCCCCTTGCTCATGGGTGAGTTTTTGCTCGAGACTCACGAGTGCATGTTCTAGCGAAGCGAGTTCTTTTTGAATGAAAAGTCGCAGAGGTCTTACGGGAGCAAAATCTCCGCGCGCTTCTTTGATAAAGCTATCAAAAACAATTTTCCCTGTTTTTCTTCTTTCAAGGTGAACATCCACAGGTGAAATGAGGCCCGCCGCTTTTTGATGTGAGCGCATGATGGAGAGGACACCCACTTGAGAGGAGTTTTCCATGATTCGACGAACCAGATAGGCCATCCCCACCAAAAGATTTCCGATTGGCATGTAGTTTCTTGTGGGCCAACCCATTTTCGCTAGGCCGTGAGAAAGGGCTTCATAAGTCATGTGAAGACACTGATGCTCAATCGGCGGAGCTTTCGGGAATCGCAGGTTCCTAAGCGCCTCCACGAAAGCATGGTCCTGAAGATTGTGACTTGCGATGGCCAGCTGAAGTTGATCATGATTTTCAAGAGTCAGGTAAGCAAGTTGACGGAAGTGGAGATCGGATTCTTCTTTATTTAAAAATTGAGGCGCAGTGAATTGGTGGGCCTCTCCTTCAATGGTCTCTGCGTCCCAGTAGGCTCCTTTGACCAAGCGGATCGGCATACGGAGTTTTCTTTTTTTCGCGACTTCAATCACGTCTTTCAGGTGATCCACTCCGTCCCGCAAGTACCCTTGAATTACGATCCCGGTTTGAGCGTAATCTTTGAGCTCAGGAGTTTCTAAAAGACACTTCTCATAGATCCGAAGAACGAGGTCTCGGTGATGGTAGTGCTCAGCATCGATATTAATGAACACTTCTTCCCGCTGCGCCTCTTGAAGAATTCGGCGCAAGCGCGGGGCCACTTTCAGGTAAGTTGCCATAAAGGCCTGCGGACGAAAGTCATGGGAGAGGGCGGAAACTTTAATCGATACGTGCGCATTGAGGATGCCTGAGGAATTCTTTTCGCCCCTTGGAATATGCTCTTTCATTCCGTGGACGAGCTGAAGAACTTTTTCAAAATACTCATCCGCTTCATGGGCAGAGACCACAAGCTCACCCAGCTGATCGAGCGTGCACTGGCGGTTCGAGGAGCGAAGATCTTTTAACGTCTTGTGAGAGGTGCGAATGCTTTCACCCGCAATAAAACGTTTCGCCATTTTCCGAACGAGAAAACGAATCACTGTCGCAAGAAGGCCTGCCGGCACATACGATGCCATTTGAAGACCAAATCCGACGCCAATGGAGATGTGAAAAGGCAGAGGCCGAGAGCCACGTTTCTTATTCTGAGAAATGGCCTCGTTGTCTTCTTTTAACCGCCTTAAACTTTCGAGGAGATTTCGTTTTACCTCCTCGCCCGATTTGTCATGATCCAGTGAGGGAAGAACGGCGAGAAATTTAAGTAGGTGAACCCGGATAAGATCAAATTGAGCGGTCAAAGACAAACCGTAATCAGAGAATTTTTCAAAGGCACTCGGACGGTACTCCGCCGTTTTTTTGACGAGCTGACTAAGAATTCCTTTCGCTTCTAAATTGACGTCCTCCCACAGAGCAACGTTCCAAAACTTGGGAAGCTTGTGGGCAAAAGTGGTCCACTCAATTTCAGTCGGAAACTGGGCCGATGAAATGGTGGTAATCTTTTCGACATGATCTTTCAGTTTGAACATCGCTTTCTCAACTGAATCATCCATGGGAAGTGGATTGACTTCATGGAGCTTCATGAGTGAGAGCTCGCGCGAGAGCCTGCGAGTTCCGACGTAGAGAATTTTTTCTTGAGTTCTTAAGGCGCAAAGAAACGGATAAGCATTGATCACGACTTCACGGCGGAAGCTTAATGATTTTTCTGCTAAGGCGAAGTCGATGAGTCCTTGAAACTCCGGTGCAAGTTTCCCTTGATCAAAGATCAGGTCTTGGAATTCTTCGTAGTAAGAAACTTGCCAGTCTTCTGAAACTACGATTCTCACGACAGCTGGAACGCCTGAACTCTTCACGAAACCTCCGAGATTTTGAACACCCACAATTTACCCCTAAATGACCTTTCAGAAAAGAAAGGTTTCACAGAAATTGACGCTTTCTAGCCAGAGATTCTAGAATAGAAGTAATGGGTATACACATTTTATTCACATTGTTGTTTCTGGGCGCAATTGACGGTTTTGCTAGAACCAGCAGTGCACCTTACAATCTGGCCGATCTCTCGGTCTTAGCCGCTGAAGGGTCGCATCAAGAATTCTTGGATCACGCGCTCGACATCCGGCCATCTCTTCGGGGCCAAGAGTGGAAATCCTTAGTGACAAAGATGGCCTTAAAACACGCCAATCAAGCACTTCTTCAGTCTCCTCTTCCCAAACTCACTTTTCAAAAAACGGAATCTCTTTACCGCTGGCCAGTCCTCCGTCAAGATGATGTGTACCGTGCCCGCCGAATCGAGATTGGCGTCCGGTACTTGAAACATTGTCTCAACTTTGCCGACCCATGCTGGGAGGATCTGCAAAGTTTCTGGAAAGAAGATTCCAGCGATCCGGACATGGCCGTGAGTCTTGCCGAAATGATTAAAGAGAAAAAAGAAGCACCCTACACGCTCTGGACACTTCTTGAAGGGCCCTTAAAAACTCCTTTCAGCGAGTTTTATTGTCAAAAAGATTTCGTCTTGGAAGCGCTTTGGGAAAAATTATCACTCGATTACTTAAAACTTGGCGAGAACGGTAATTTCCTCACAAAAATTGAAGAAACGATTCATGCCGATTGCCTGCCTTGTCTTGTTTCCCAAGCAAAGGCACGAGTGGTTTCCCCGAAGAAAAGTGGTGATCGTGAGCTTGGTTTTGAAATTCTCCAATCGACAGGGAAAGCCGATCAAGAACTCCAAGATTTTTTCTATACCCTTTATCTTTTAGAGCAGCCTTCACAGGGGGAGCTGATGAACTTAGCGTGGAATAATCTGATACAGCTGGGAAAATCTTCTGATCGTCGTGAAAAAGTGATGGAGCAGATAAAAAATCTAGATCCCCTTCCCGACACCATCATGGGGTCGATGGATGAAATTAAGCGTCGGGTAGTCCTTCGTCATCTGAAAGCGAACTTCCCCGAGTACATTGATTTTTATTCTGAACAGTGTGTTTCCTATTACGGGGGAACAAAAAAGTTCCTGAAAGGTAACCCTACGATGAAATGTGACGGTCTCATGAACTCTAAGCTCGGAGCTGAAATTCTTCCGCCGTCAAAAATCGAAAAATTTCAAGCGGTCAAAAAAATATAGAAACTATTTGAGATGGTTTGAAACGAGCTTAGTCATTTCAAACATTGTGACTTGTTTTTTTCCACCAAAGATAGCCTTGAGCTTATCGTCGGCATTAATCGCGCGCCGATTTTTTGTGTCTTGGAGATTATTCTTTTTAATGTACGCCCAGACTTTTTTCATCACTTCTGTGCGGGGAATCGCGGCCGACCCAACGATGACGGCCAGCTGCTTTGAGGGCAAAAGAGGCTTCATGAAAGCGTTGTGAGGTTCAGGTGTCGCTTTTTTTGTCGTGGCTTTCTTCAGCGTCCCTTTTTTCAGGGTCGCTTTTTTGAGTGTCGCTTTTTTCGAAGCTTTTTTCTTGGTCGCTTTCTTCGTTGATTTTTTCATAGAACCTTAATCCATTCGATGATGTTATTAGAGATTCCAAGAGCTTTTCCAGTCCTCTTATAACCGTGACTTTCATTAAGAGCGATCATTCTGAAATTATCCACGGGACAGTAATTGACAAGGCGAGCGATATGCAGGCGCTTGGCCTCTTCTTCATAGAAGTTTTTAATTTGGTGAGAAAAGCCATTCCCTTGGAACGCCATTTTGATCGGTGTGTTTTTCGTAAACAACGTATCGCCGTCTCTTTTGACGAGAACGGCAGCGACAATCTCTTCACTCGTTGTGACAGAGTAAAGTTTCCACCCGGTCTTCACTTCTTTCTTGATATTATCCAAAGACCAAGAAAAGTCTTGGGTGTCAGTGAAGGCCTGAATGTCAAATTTGGAGAGATTAACAACCTCTTCTTCTTTTTTTGCTTCTTTAAAAACTAAATCTTTAATATCGTCCATTACACTCTCTGATGAATGCGGCCAAAATGACTCACAAGCTATTGTAACGATAATAATTTCATATAATCAAACTTATTTTAGGACTCAGGACTCTGGAATGAAATTGAGCTCATCTTCACCAAAAACGTCGACACCCATTGCATGAAGTTTCTCAAAAAGATGTCGGTCCTGATCAAGGGAATAAGGGGCATCGACATAAACCGTCAGCTCTTCCACATCGACAAGTTCAGGAAGCCTCGTTTCTAGGTAAAGTGTAGAGACTTCGGCCGATGATAAAAAAGCTTTTAATTCTCGAACTTTATCAATCAGGTGCAAATGCCGGAAAGGTCCCTTACCACGGGGGTAAACATAGTTTTGCGAGAAATTTTTAAAAGGCCACGCACGGACCCACTGAAATACAGTCTGGAACAGGTTTTCTTCTTTTT
>CANETG010000213.1 GCA_947440875.1 Bacteriovoracaceae bacterium | reverse complement strand
GTCAGTTTCGTAAAAAATCTCAACCTCTCTTAATTCTGGCATGTCACCACGATTAATTGGACATGACCAAACTGTGCGAAGACCTCCGGTTGAAACATCGTCTCGGTTAAAACGTGGAAATCTCTCTTCAGTGAATGCCGAGATGGAAAACAGAGCGGTAAGAATAAACGTAATAAGCTTCATGGATGAGTCCCCTCACTAGAAATTCTAGGTCATCGAGGGACTTCTCAATAGCTGGGCAATATGTGCAAAAAAAGGGGGCCATGAGGCCCCTTTTTTATCTGCGCTTTAAAGCAATTTTTAAGACTTCATCAAAGTGCCTGACCGGATGGAAACGCATGCCCTTGCGGTGACGCTCAGGAACTTCTTTCAAATCCTTCTCGTTCTGCCAAGGAAGGATGATTTCCTTAATGCCTGCGCGTTTTGCTGCAAGAACTTTTTCTTTAATCCCACCAACCGGCAAAACTTTCCCGGTGAGGGAGAGCTCACCTGTCATCGCAATATCGCCGCGAACCATTTGATTGGTCGAGAGGGAATAAAGAGCAAGGGCCATGGTAATCCCAGCCGACGGACCGTCCTTAGGAGTTGCTCCGGCGGGTAAGTGAAGGTGGATTTCATGTTTAGCGAGGAAGTCTGTTGCCTCTTCTGGATTTGGAGCCGGAACTGCGGAGGCAGCAGCGACGATCGGTGTCTCGACTTTCTTTGTTACTTTTTTAGAAACTTTTTTCTTCGACGTTTTCTTTTCAGCTTTTATTTTCTCTTCTTCAATTTGTGCCTGAAGAATACTTTTCACATAGCTATACGCAAGATTCGCTGACTCACCCATGACATCACCAAGCTGACCAGTCAGCTTGAAGCCCCTGCCCTTGAGTGGGATTGTTTCGATGAAAAGAATATCTCCACCAAAAGATGTCCACGCAAGACCAGTTACAATCCCAGGCTGGAGTGGCTTTTGCGCTTTATCTGTTTCAAATCGCTTGGGCCCAAGAAGTTTTTCAAGATCAGCGACCGTTGGAGAGAATTTCTTCGCTCGTTTACTTGAGACTTTTTCAAGAGCAGCACGACGACAAAGTTTAGCGACAAATTGTTCCATCACGCGAACACCAGGCTCACGGGCATAATCTGAAACAAGTGCTTTCATGACTTCAGAGCTAAGTGAAAATTCTTTCGTCGTGAGCCCATGCTTTTTAATCTGCTTCGGGATCACCCACTTCGTAGCGATAGAGAGTTTTTCCTCAATGGTGTAACCAGAAAGTTCAATGAGCTCCATACGATCAAGAAGTGCTTCTGGAATCTCTCCCACATAGTTCGCTGTAGAGATAAACAGAACTTTTGAAAGATCAAATGGCACATCAAGATAGTTATCGATGAATGTTTTATTTTGTTCCGGATCAAGGACTTCAAGTAGCGCTGAAGCAGGATCACCTTGAAAAGATTTTCCTATTTTATCGACTTCATCGAGCATGATGACAGGATTATTCACACCGACGCGTTTAAGCGCTTGGATAATTTTCCCTGGCATGGCACCCACGTAGGTCCGACGGTGACCTTTAATCTCGGCTTCATCGCGCATACCCCCGAGTGAGAAACGGTAAAATTCACGACCCAGGGCTTTTGCGATTGAGTGACCGAGCGAAGTCTTACCAACTCCTGGAGGACCCGCAAGACAAAGAATTGTCCCGTCATATTCTGGTTTGAGTTTTCTTACCGCGAGAAATTCCATGATCCGCTCTTTCGGTTTCTCAAGACCGTAGTGATCTTTTTCAAGAATTTTTCTCGCGACATCAATGTCTACTTTATCATCAGAAGACTTATTCCATGGAAGTGCCGTCATCCAGTTGAGATACGTGCGAGTGACGTTATACTCCGGAGAAGAATCGGGAATACTCTCGAGGCGCTCGAGTTCCTCTAGAGCTGCCTTCTTGGCATCCTCAGGGAGTCCACCCTCTTCAAGAGCATCTTTTATTTTCTTAACGTCTTTGGCTTTATCATCTTCATCAAGGCCTAGTTCATTACGGATAACTTTTAGTTGCTCGCGGAGGAAGTATTCGCGCTGATACTTGTTCACCTTATCATTCACTTCATCAGTGATTTTTTTCTGAATGTCCGCAACGTCTTTTTCTCGCTTGAGATAGACGAGAAGTTTGGCAAAACGTTTTTTTACAACAAGTGTTTCAAGAAAGTCCTGGGCTTCCGGAACGTCGAGTGAAAGCGCAAATGCGACGAGATCGGCCAGTGATCCAGGCGAAGGCGAATTAAGCATTGCCAGCTTCATTTCTTCATTAAAGTAGGGATTGATTTCGGAGAGTTTTTTCACCTGGTTAATCACTGACCGGGTGTACGCATCAAGCTCTTCATCTGGTTCATGGATATCGTTGAATACTTCTGTTCTTGCGACCAGAAGAGGAGAATCCGAAACATACTCAACAGCACGGTAGCGTTTCATTCCGTGGACGAGAAGGTTTACCGATCCATCCGGAAGCTTTAGCTTCTTGATGACTTTGCAAAGAACGCCCACTTTATAGATGTCTTTGGGAGTGATGCCTTTGGTATTCACATCACTGGCCGAAGCAAGTCTTTGGTAAGAAGAATCTTCCTCTTCTTCGTAATTAATACTTTCTTCACCCATTTCCTGAAGAACTTCTCCGCCTTCACCAAAGTCTTTAAACTTGACTAGGTTGAGAGCGACGTAATTATTCTTCGTAAGATACGAATCAAGCTCCGGAGTATATTTATCCTCTGAAAGAATAATCGGGGCAATCATGCCTGGAAAGATGGGGCTGTTGACAATAGGGATGATCACTACTTCGGGTGGGATCTCAACGAGATGATTGTCCTGATTGGACTTAGCATTTTTATCTTTGATGGCCATGGGATTTCCTTTTAATGAATTAACGGATGTCGATCACGAGTCTGCCTGGATCAGGAAGATAAAACACATCGAAGCTCGCCTTCGACTTAAGAGAAATGTCCATCGTTAGAGTTTTTCCATCGACACTGATGAAATCGATATTTTTTACAAACTTGGAGTCTTTTAATTGAGGCTGAGCTGTACCGACACTCGTTTCGAACAGATCGATTGAAATTTTTTGTTTCTGTGAAGAGATGTGACCGTAGACTCGAGGAATGGAGGGAGTATTGAAATCAATCACAACTCTTTCATAGCCTCTTCCTGGAACTGAAGAACTCCTTACTGCAGTCACCTGGGATCCTGCTGTTCCGGAGTTCATGTGAAAGACACCAGAATCGAGAAAAATAGATTTCTTTCTCGCGCTTAATTTCCAGATTCTTTCTTCCATAAGATTTTGGGCGAGCACTGCTCCTGATAAAAGAAAAAAAGACATGATGATGCCGAGTTTCATGAGCACTCTCCCTGAAGATGATCTGTGATTATTTTAGTAAAATAGATGGGTTAAGACAAAAAATTCTTAGAGGATTTCCTTAGCGAAGAGAGGAAAATCACCATCAAGAAACCTACGATCATGAGACCCAGACCAGAACCTCCCGAGGGTGGTTCGCCTCCGGTGGTTCCGCAACTGACAGGACTATCACTGGCCTGATCTTGTTCAATGATTTCGTTACTACTTGCGACAGTTCGAGCGGTATTTACCGCATAAGTGAAAGGTGCGTCTAAACAAGATGAGTTATCCGACAAGCTTAATCCAGTATCTAAAAGTGGACCTGAGCCCGTCTCAATGCTGGCCACCAAAAAATAAGGCAAATATCGGTTTGATAAGAATGCTTCAATTTCTGGGAACGTTTGAAGTGCTAAGAAACTCGACAACTTTTTTGCACGAATCGCTATTTCAAAGAAATTCTCGGATGCAACTGAACTCAGGGGCAAAAATGAATTGATGTCCGTATTGTAGGTTCCGGCAATTCCCGGAGGAGAAATCCCTTGAGAACTCACTGGAACGCCATTCCTTGAAACAATCATTTCGTATTCAAGCAGATTTCCAAAAATCCGTGAAACAAGATTTATATTGAGAAACTTCTGCGCTCCCGAAAGATCGTTCAAAGAAGTCAGATCAACATTGAGCACGTCATAGGTCGACCAAGTGGCAGAATTTCGCGTGAGGAAATTCCCTACGAATGCTTTCTCAAACCGATCATCTTGAGCAAAGTCGAAGATTGTCACAGGATCAAAACTGGCACCTGAATCGGTGATCGTTTGAGCTTTTTCTAATAAGTAAGCTTCGTTTGATTTCAAACTACAATTAATACTGACCGAGCCTACATTGACCGACCTATTGCCTGTTGATGAGAGGGTAATTGCCTGTGGAAAGCCTTCATTATCTTTTCCGCAGGCGTTAAAAAATCCTCCTACGAAACTTGCGGGGCAAAAATCTTTTTGAATATTTGCAAACTGACCCGGGAGTGAAGCTGCGTTCTTTACCGGGGTCGTGTAGAGGTAATACGAATCTTCGAGGTCAAGACCCTTGATCGAGAAATTTCCCGACGGATTACTAAATACTCCTACTGCTTCACCATTTTTTCGAGAAATCGCAACCACTTGAACACCGAAGACACCGATGTTATCTCCACCTTTAATTACTCCCGAAATTGAACCATGCCCACTGGAGTACTTACTTCGAACTCCAGAAATATCATCAGCCCCCAGTGAGTACTGACCAGAGAAAGCAGCGTAAAACATAGTTGAATCTAAAATTTCCGAATGAGAAAGACCAAAGAGATGTCCAAGTTCATGAGTAACAACATCTCCCAGGTAAACTTCACCGTCGGAGTACAAACCAGGACTTGTCTTAAAATCATATGCATCATTTAAAAAAATTTTTGCCTGCTGGATGGAGCTACCGGAGGTAAAAGTTAACTCCGTAACACCAATGACTCCTGGCCCATAAATTGAAAAATCAGATTTAAATCTGATTTCATTTAAAGCAGAATTCGTCGTCAAAACATCTGTTCCAGAATGTGCATTCCACTGATTCACTGATTGTTGAATGATACTGGTCGCGTTTGCGGTCGTCATATCCGTTGTGTTTGGAGTCACGACTAAAGGTATCGTTGTGTTTGGCCAAGTGAGTTCTTTGCCGCTCGAATTCAAGGAAGACTGATAGGCAAAAGCCTCTAAAGAAATAAGGAAAGTG
>CANETG010000212.1 GCA_947440875.1 Bacteriovoracaceae bacterium | reverse complement strand
GCCTGGTTCATTGGTCTTCGTTTCGTCCTGAGGAGCACAAGAAAAGGCGAGAAGAACGACGAGGGAAAGAAGGATGAGCTTCATGGAACCTCCGAGTATTGAAAATATACTCGGATTGTTTCATTTTAGCGTGGCAGAAGTCGAGCTGAATTGTTTCCCTAAGCAACCGTTGGCCGAAGAGACTTTTCTAAAAGTAAAAAGACCGTAGCGAGGTGACGTTTTATTGACATTGAAACGGATGAATTCACGGGTATGAATCTTAAATTCATCTTTTCCAGAAGGAGAACCAGTTTCAATGGCAAAACAATCTTCTTTGGCAGCAGGTGGGCAATCACCACTTGAGACAGAGCGGGAGATCCAGGTCGCGTCCCCGTTTGTTTTTTTAAGCGGCAGTTTCGCTGCTCCAGCGCAAAATGGTGCCATGACACCGGAGACCTGTGATTCTGAATTGGGGAACACAAACGCCGCATTTGTCGCCTGGACTCGCAATTGAAAATTTCCCCCTGCATTTTCCACTGCCACGGACTGATCAACCGGTGCTGCTGATTCACCTTCGCAATCTGTTCTCTCAACAGTATAGGTCATGGGTGAAGGAAGAGATGCTGAGTAAAGGACAACCTTACGTGTAAGTGCCTCGCAAACCCGGTCGAAGACAACTAAATCATCCGTCGAGATGGCAAATTCCGCAGAAGATCGCTCCTGGCCTAGTCCGGTACTGGCCATGTCTATTTTTCCGCAGGAAGAGATGATGAGTAGAAAAAAAAGAACCTTCATAATGACCTCGTCACCAGTTTATTAGCAAGGAAGCGGTTCCGCATGCGGCCTGCCTCCTGAATGTATTCCGGAAACCAATGAGTCCGAGTGAGTTCAATGAAACGCTTTTCTTCAGGGTGAGAAAACTTTTTCTTTTTATCAGTGTCCATCATTTTTAAAAGATAAAAATTAGCGAACACTGGAATCTTGAGCACCGATGCCATCGCTTTTTTATTCTGATGAAACGAGGCTTTATTCGCGTAGTGGGTGATGAGATTATCAAACTTATAAAAATTATCAGAGACCCCTTCTTCGCAAAGTGTGGCCAGCTCCCCACTTAGATCCGCGTGATAATCTTCCAGCGAAAACTTATTCTTGAAAACGACTTCCGGAAAATACGCCCGTCCGTCTTCCCCTACTTTGGGATGATTATAAAAAGCTACTTTCGGAACACGAAAAGCTTCCGTTTCGATTTTATCGTGATGGAATTGAGGACAAGACTTGAGCTCATTTTCTTTTCCGAGGTAACTCTTGAAAGTAAGGTACTGATGATAAAGAGTCACAAAATAGGTCCGACGGGGTGACTTTTCTTCTTGCGCTGAAAGCTCCGAGGCGGGTGCTCTCAAGGCAATCTTTTGCACTCTTTCTACCAATTCTTCGGCGTAGGGAAACTGGACCAATTTTTCTTCCACACTATTATGAGTGCAAGAAAGGAAAAAAATGGGGAGAACGAGCAGGGTAGTTTTCATGGATCACCTCAGAATCCTGTTCGGTGAGGAAAAGAGAAACTTGATTAACCGCGCATTCTTGTCCAATATGTATCCATGGCAATAAAACACTGGCTGATGAAATCTGAACCTGACGTCTTCTCCTTCTCTGATTTAAAGAAGAAGAAATCAGAACCCTGGACTGGTGTCCGGAACTACCAGGCCCGGAATTTCATGCGAGACGAGATGAAGACGGGTGATCTTATTTTCTTCTATCACTCGAGCTGCGAGACTCCAGGAATCGCAGGGATCGCTTCGGTAGCAAGTGCCCCCTACCCAGACCCCACTCAATTCGACAAAAAATCCGAGTACTTTGATCCAAAGGCGACCAAGGAAAATCCACGTTGGTTTTTAGTCGATGTGAGATTTGAAAAAGATTTGAGTCGGCCGATCACTCTCGAGGAAATGAAAAACGAAAAGAAGCTTTTAGAAATGCGTCTTCTCCAACGGGGAAACCGACTTTCTATCCTGCCGGTGACCTCTGAAGAATTCGAAACGATTTTAAAACTTATCTAAAGCAGAGTAATTTCCGTTAGAACGCACGACATTTGATTCCACCCGAACCACGATCTTTTTGGGTGAATTATTTTTTTCCGTCACGGTGTATTCATACTCCCCTTCTGGGAGAACTTTGTAGAACTCTGATCCACGGAATGGATAACTTCCGAGATCTTTACTGATGGGCGAAATCTGTTTGATCGCCACAGTTCCGCTGGCATTAAAGTTACTCAGTTTGAAACCGGCCCCGCGGTGAACTTCTTTCATGTAGGCGTACATCGAATCACGATTATTTTTCCAGTACGAGGGAATTTCGGAGTAGTTGGGCCATTTACTCATCGAGAGTTCAATCGTGACTTGCAGGTCATTGTGATAAAAAACTGACCAGTCCTGCATTCCACCTTTTACCACGTACCAGTCGGCACCATTGGTAATTCCGCCTTCAAATTCAGAGGAATTTCTCATCTCAGGATTTAGCTCCGCGTAGACTGTGGAAAGCTCCTGGATGAATTTATCCATCGGGTGACGGTCAAGAGTTGCGTCCCAAGGGTAGTTCACACAAACAGATCCCCCGTGAAAATTAGCTGACAGAGAAAACTGCCGAGACGCTTGCCACGCCATGACCATTTTATTTTCTTGTTGAGCATTGGCCGACGTATTCTGTGCACCTGAATTCCAGTTGGGGAAATTACGGTTGAGATCGACGTTGTTGGCGTTACCGCGCTGGCGGAGCTCGGACCCGTCTGGATTCATCGACGGCATGATGAAGATTTCCGTGTTGTTCACGAGCTCAGTGATGGCCTTATCTTTTCCGTATTTTTCCGCGATTTCTTCCACCATGAAAGTGGTGAGCTCGCGCCCCGTGATCTCGTCTCCGTGCATGCTAGAGATATATTTAAACTCGGGTTCAATTTCATCGGTCTCAACGTTGTCGGAAATCTTCACCACCCAGAGTTCTTTACCTTTGACTGATTTACCGATCGAGAAAAGTTTCATCTGACCAGGAAGTTTCGCCGTCGCCGCTTGAAGCTTTTTCGTGATTTCAGCGTGCGTCGGATAATCCGCGAGCATTCTATTTTTTAGCGACTTCGTGCTGAAGTGGAGAATATTTTTTTGATCGAGATACTCCGAGAGACCTTTTTCACCGTAAAGCTCAAAACCCTCTGAACTCACGTGATCGACGATCACCGAACCTGTTTGAATAAGCTCTTTAATCACTTCCGGAGTTTGCGCCGGAACGAAAATCTCTTCTTCAATTCTCACCGTAGAAAAAGCAGAAGTAGAAAGGATGAGAAGACCGAAAATGATGGATTTATTCATAGTTTTCACATGCTACCAATCAGCATGGGTAAAAAGCAAAGCGAGACTAAAAAAGACATCTTTTTTAAGATGGGCCCCGTCTACTGAAAGACATAGAGCCGATTTCTCGAGGAATAGAGCGACAAATAGTCAGGGGTGATGGAGATGTCTGAAAACACCGCAGAAAGATCATTTCCAAGCGCAAAATGATCCACCACTTTCATCGTCAGTGGGTCAATGGCGCGCAGGTACCCATCAAAGCTAGCGGCAATGATATGATTTTTCCACCAAGTGACTGCACTCACAGGTTGATCAGAGATCTTTGAGCGCTTGAGGATATCTCCCCCTAGACCCATGAGGATCACTTCACCATCATTTGATCCCAGGATAAGCTGCTCCCCCTTAAGATACGGGTGCGCCATCACACTCACCGAATAGGTCCGAGAAATCGCCCCACTATCAGGATTCACGGCCTGAAGGTTTCCCGAAGGGGATCCCGAAATCACCATCCCGCCTGCCTGAACGGGATTTAAATCCACGTCGACAAACTTGGAAGTCTCGACGAGTTTTGTTTCCCAAAGAAGAAGTCCTTCCTGAAGAGACAGAGCCCCTAAAAATCCATCCGCAAATCCAACGATAACTTTATTTCCAAGGATAAGGGGACGGGTCGTGCGCTGAAGAGTGGTCGTAACGGGAACCGCGCGCTTGTAGACCCACAAGATTTTACCCGTCTCGGCATCGAGGTGAACCAATTGGTGCCCGCGAAGATAAACGAACAGTCTATCATTAAAAAAGAACGGCGCACTCTCAATGGGTGCCCCTAAATCTATGGCGTATTTAAGCTTTCCCGAAAGGTAGTGGCGAACAAATAATCTTCCGCTCATTCCCCCGTAGGCAACGTGGTCTTTGAAGAATTCAACGGGACCACCAAGGGGTGTTTTTTCATCCTGCGCCCAAAGTATTCGGCCCGTTTCAAGATCATAAGCATTCATGAAACCGGAGGTGGCACCCATGTACACAATGTCGTTATAAATTCGGGATGCTCCGAGGCCCACGGGAAGATTCCCTGATTCGAAGGAAGGATCGAGATTCTTCGACCAAGCGACATGGAAAAATCGTTCACTCTTTTCGGGTACTTTGAGCTTCATGTCAGAGCAACCAATCAGAGTGAGAAGAAGGAAGAAAAAATTCATTTATTTCATCTGCGCGAGATAGAGCTTCGCAAGTTTAGCGTGTTCGTCATTCGGGAACGTTGAAACAACATAATCAAACTGAGTCTGTGCCTTACCTTTCTCACCTTTCGAGAGATAGAGCCTTCCCAGTTCAACAGACACAAGTGCTTTCATGAAAGTACTTTCTTCTTTAAGAACTCCTTCCAAAGTGGCAATCGCCTCGTCGGTTTTGCCAAGTTTTTCCAGGACAACATATCTTTGCATCCCGACGAAAAATTTTCCAAGGGGAAGCTTAGAGACATCAATTTTCGCGAGGATTGTCTCGGCTTCAAGATAGGAACCTTTGTCAAAAAGAAACTTACCCATTTCAAGGGCGACTGGAACCATGACAGCGGAGCTGTGAACATCACTCGGAAGAGCTGAGTATTTCTGAACGAGTTCTTGAGGAGTCAGTTTTCCCGATTTTGCGTCTTCCCATGTCTTCGTGTGGAATTCGAAAACTTTCATCGATCTCTCAAGGGATGAAGCTTCTTGCATTTGTTTCCAGCCGATGAAGGCCAGGACTGCCATCACAGCGGCCAAAAGAGCTCCGAAAAAGACCTTCCGATTCTCAAACATAAAATGACCGAAGTCGGTCCGATTGAGGGTTTGCTCAAGGGTTGGAGTTTGAGACGAAGTTTGAGTAGCATCACTCATGTGAAATTCCTTTT
>CANETG010000211.1 GCA_947440875.1 Bacteriovoracaceae bacterium | reverse complement strand
CTGAGAGCAAGAATCAATCGACTCATCCGCAAAACCTGGTGCACGACCAAGAAGCCCCAGAGGCTACAAATGCATCTTGAGATATTCATTAATTACTATAACAGTGAATATCTGAGTTCAGTCTCAGCCGCACTTAAGTAGGGCAGTTTAAAAGATTCTATTTTCCCACCCGAGCGGAAGAATGAATGTCCCGCTCACTCGAAGTCCGCAGTCTCTTACTGATTTCATTCCACAGAAGACTCCTCCCGTAATTTTTGTTCCGCGAGCAGTGCGGTAACTCGATTCAAAAAAATATTTTTCCGTCGATCCAGGAACAAAGGCAAGTGTAGGTCCAGAAACCTGTCCTTCATGCCCCACCACGACGGAGCCGCGGGAGTTTCTTAAATCAAAATTCATTCCCGCTTCTTGGCGTGATTGGGATCCAAGTTCATCGCGCCTCTGGATGAAGGTGGCCTTCACGAACCCTTCAATTCCCTGTGAGATTTTCTGGTTTAGGCTCACCATCGCCGTGATATCTCTAAAATCTGTTCCATAAGATTCTTCGTCTCTAATGTCGTCTTTTCCAAAGCCACCCGTCGCTGTGAGTGATCCCTGGACCCGCGTGTTTCCATTCGACGTCTGATAGGTCATTTCGCTGCCTCCGCCGTAAGTAAAATTATTTCGAATCCCCCAAAAGTCTTGGCTCAGGTTTTGAATATCACCTTTTCCGTAAAACGATGTGAAATCGACTTTGCCCGTGACTCTCATCCGGACTTCGCCCCCAGGTAATTTGACTTTCACTTCGGGTGATTTAATTTTCTGGTGGGCCGAGAAATAAAATCCAGTCTGCTCACGTGTTCCCCAGTCCTGGGTCTGGCCACGGGCATTGTAGAGAACAATGGCGTATCTTCCGGGAACAAAATCATTGTTGATTGAATACGATGAGTGCGCGGCCACGACTAAATCGCCGTCAGGCGTGTACCCCGTCGAAGCTCCCGCTTGAAATCCATTTTTATTTTCAAGGGCGGCAGTAAGAAGAGAGTTTTCACTTCTTACCACTGCGTCTAAGTCAGAAACATTCCCGCCGGCCATTTCTTCGAGGATCACCCCTAGATGAGTAGGAAGACTCGTGAGATGCTTCCCGTCGGCAGAATAAATTCGGTAATCAATCCCGAGACCTGGATTACTTGAATCTTGTCTCAAGTGTGAAAGCGATGAGACACCTTCCGAAGAAGTCACGGCGTCGTAATTTAAGGTGTAAGTCTTTTGAGAGTTATTCGGATCCTGAACGAGAACAGTCGTATGGCCACCACCCACCGTCTGAAACGAAACGATGAATGTTTCTTTGGCCCCCATTTCTTTTAACGCCTGCGCCACGGCGAACGACATGTCCCGACAGACCCCAGCGGTGTTGCCATTCTTTCGAGCTTCGATCATTTCTCTCATCGTGACGACGCCTTGGTTATTCTCAAGGCGAGCAAAGTCATACCCTTGGAAAAGAAGACCGCCCAACTGAGAAGAGAAAGCGATTTTTTGCTCGAAGCTTAAATTTCTTCCGAGATCGCGGTAGGTATTTGTGACCTCAGAGTCGCTGCTGGAATTGAAGACGGTATCCATTCCCAGTTTCATCGCAATCACTTCGCGAGGAATCTCAATTCCTTTGGTGTCTTTTAAAAATTGCTGGAATCCTTGGGCCTGACCCCAGAGACCACTAAAAGCGACCGAATTAATCGAGCTTTGGTAGCGTCTCCATAAAAAAGGATACCCCCCATGGGGCTCAAGAAGAACATCCGCACTAGGAATAATCGTTTTTCCAAGGGACTCGAATTTTTGTTTCGGACCGATCGTTCCGGTGGTTTCGATTGAAAATTTCCAGTCAGGCAGATTCGTGCTGGCCTCGACGGAAAATGCGCTTAAAGTCAGAGCGAACAAGAGATATTTCATCCCTGGATCATATCAAGTCCTGCTATGCGGAGGGAGGAAACAGGTAAAACGGAATGAGTGTCGATAATGTCGACACCCAGTTAAGGGTTCAAGAAGTTAGTACGCTGTTTCCACAAAATATTTCAGAATCTCCTGAAGCTCACCCAGCTGCTCCCGAACGTAGTCTTTTTGAGCTGGGTTCAGGGTGGGCATGAAGGTCTTTGCGATCTCAATATTTGTCCTGTCTGAAAGGGATTCTTTTTGATAAGCCACGAAAGCTTCGTGGATCATTTGCTCTTTTGTTTCGACGGAGATTTCTTGCTCGAGGATGGTCTTAAAATTCGAATGAAGTTTTGATCGCTTCTCTGATCTCGTGACAATCTGCTGATCAAAAATTTTTCTGTTATCCTTCAAAATCTTTTCCTGGTCATTAGTCAGCGATCCCAAAAAACTTTTCGCCCTTGATTCCACTTTCTCCATTCTATCCTTACGACCTTTTTGAAACATCTCGTCGTTTTCTTCGCGCATCTTTTGAAGAAAATTTTTCTTTTGTTTTTCATCGAACGCGGCCATGTGGTGGGCGAGGATTTTTGAGAAATGAGAAGCAATCTCTAAGTAAACTTTTTGGATTTTAGGAGACTGCTCATCGAGACTTGATGGTTTTTCGAGATCCGCTTCCTCGAGGATGGGAATAATCTGACGGGCCATTTGTTTGTGCCCATTCAAGAATTTATCGATGTCTTTTGAGAGTGCTTCTTTTTGAGCATGATAGAGGGGGAGGCGTTTTTCGACCTGAAGTTCAATGTAAGTGTCAGCGTACTTCACGGCCATTTTCTTCGGCCCACACGAAGTAACCAACATGAGACACAGACACGGCCACAGAAAGATCCAAAATTTCATAGGTCCACCTCATGTCTATGATAGGGAAGGCTACTCGCGTTAAACATCTCCTTTTCTTGTCAAATTCCTCACTATTAAGGAAACTTGTCGGATGATTGATCAAATCTCATTCCGGTCTTGTCAGGAGTACAGAGAGATTCTGCGTATTTTGCAGAAAGCCTCCGATCTTCAGGATAATATTTTGTGGCAATCCCTGGCGGTGGGAAAAAATATCGTCAAGATTCATCATTTTGAAATTGATTTTGTGACTCGTGGTCTCCAAGTCTACTTTGACGGAACGACATCAAAGCTCTTCCTCTTTTCATTAAACTCGATTATCGATCTAGCTTTTTTAAAGCGACAGAGTTCCAGTGTTCACAAAATTCAGTCTCATTCCTCCTTCCCAAAGAAATGAAGACGCTCGAACTAAGATTAACCCCGCGCCACAAATTTCAAGAAAGAGATGAAAAATACGTTTCTCTTAAAACCTCGATTCAAGATGTAGGCAATGAAATCCAGTGCAAGGTTTTTGATGTCTCTCCCTGTGGATTAGGAATTTTTATTTCGGTACAGAACAAATCGTACATGAAGAACAACCGGACCTTGTGGATCACACGTCTTCAGGAGATGAGTCTCCAACACCCGATCCATGCCGAAGTCGTTTACATCGCCAACGAAGTCGAACAGCGCTACGGCAAGAAAAGTCGTGAACTCAAAGTCGGGCTGAAGCTTTCTGGTATTTTTCCCCCAAGGATTTATCAAGACTTCTTAAAAACTTTGGGCTCCGTATGAAATTCATGATCATTTTTCTTTTCTTATGTCAGCTCGCGTTTGCGCATGAAAGAAAAACGATCACGAAAGCCAATTCCCTGGCGAGGGGAATATTTACCATCCAAAAAAATCACCCATGGCCTTTCCCGCTTCTCTCCATCGGTCACAACATGCAGTCTTATCAGAACTACGGCAATTCCCCGTACTGGCATGACGGCCTTGATATTCGCTCGAACATTGATCAGCCCATGTACGCACCGGTCGCTGGCAAAATCGTGAACATCGAAAATTACATTTCAGGAAATCCTTTGTACTGGGAAGTGGCGATCCTCGATGACGAGGGTTTTGTTTGGAAATTTCATCATGTGGCAAAGGAATCTATTCCCAAAGAAATCCAGGATGCTTACCGGACTCGCGAAAAGATTCGCGCGGGCACACTCCTCGGAAACGTGGTCCGCTGGCCTATATCGAGCTTCGGAGAAGTTTATCATCACCTCCATCTCCTGGTTGTTGCGGCCGATGGGAAATACACCAATCCCTTTCTCATGATGGAACCTTTGGCCGATACAGCAGTACCCGTGATCACAAAAATCGGTATCGCCAAAAATCATCGTCCGACTAGCGCCACAGAAGTCAGAGGTCCGCACGCGCTTTACCTCGAGGCCAGTGACTTGGTTCTTCACGATAAGTTTATTCTTCCGCCGTATAAAATATCTTGGAGAATCGACGGTGGTGATGAACGAGTCGTTTGGGAATTTGTGAACCTTCCATCCGGCACAGACGATACCGAATACATCACGGATTTTCACATGCAGGGAACTTGCGGTGATTATTCGTGTCGGAAATTTTATTTTAATCTCAATTTCACCCAAGCCAAGCCCCGCGGTCAAATGACTCTCACGCTAGGGGAGCACAGTGCTCAGGTGACCGTGGAAGATATCGTCGGAAACAAAACGTCCCAAACGTTCACGTGGAAAGTTCTCTAAGGACGAACAGATTCTCGGAGGGCGCCAAGAGTTGCGCTCCTTCCAGTCCCGAATTCCACCGCAGTGATTGAATTATTAAACAGTGTTTGAAGAGTCGAGGCGAGTGAGCGCTGATTCTCATCTCCAGAGCGGTAGACCACTTGGTAGACACCATTTTTAATTCGCACATCAAACAATGAATTATTAAGCTGGAATTTAAACGGTCGGCGGGCCTCAATCAGTGAGCGCAGATCTGAGCCCCGAGTATCTAATCCTCTAAGTACTTGTTCGAGATTGGCGGAAATATCTCCGCTAATCGTGAGAGCGACAATTGAGTCAGCAGGATTACTTCCCTCAACACTGGCGGGACTACGACCAGCTTCGCCACTAGCGGCAGGATTCGTGCGGGCCCCTAGCATCTGTGCGCGTGCTTCGCTTGCCTGTCTCTCGGCCCGATTTTGGCGGCTGGCATCGGGAGCGAGGCTGGCGTCGGGAGCTGAAGGTACACCAGGTGCAATGAATTGAGGAATTACAGAGTCAGCCTGAGCAGGAACGACTGCGTTGGTAGGAATGAATGATCCCCCCTGGCGAATCTGTGGTCTGCCTGAGTTCACACTTGTTGTTCTCGGGCGATTGAGTTGCGATTGTAATTGAGTTTGAGTCGGATCAGTTATTCCTTCAGCACGTCTTAAGCGT
>CANETG010000210.1 GCA_947440875.1 Bacteriovoracaceae bacterium | reverse complement strand
TCGCGAAGTGAGTAAGTTTCTGCTTCAGTTTACTTAAGAAGTAACTGGACTCCAGAGGCGGTCGACACGTCGAAGGCTTTTTTTACTTCTTCCAGAGAGAACGAGGGATTTAACCGCCCACTTCCGAAAGACGCGCCCAAGAAGCCGCCGAAGATATCCAAAATTTTGTATTGATCGGCAGAGCTACCCAGCGCCAGTTGCCGAGGGTCTTCGAGTAAGTAGCGATCGTCTTGGGCGGCAGTCACAAACTCATAGGTAAGAGTCATCATGAGGGGAGCGATTAAAGCAAACCGCGCCGGCACACCTTTTTTCTTCAGAGCGTGGGCAAGGTAGGTAGGGACGTAGAAATGATAAATCGTGCGCTGAAGTTTGGTCTGAACGCGACGCGGATAAAAAAAAGTTTGGAAATTATCGCGGTTATTATCTAAGACGGCATTCATCTGATCGATCGTCTGGTCAAGACGATAGCGGTTCGGATCGAAATACGCACTATTTCCCCGTGCCCCACTTATTTCTAAATAGGCCAGATGAAGCTTAACCGGCGAGACGTCTTGAAACAGAACGGCCAGGGAGCGTGCCGCCTCGAATTCGCTTCCGTAAAACCTGAGACTCATTTCCCAAAGGTTCGGGAGAGTTTTTTGTGTCCCTGCGAGGAATCTCGAAAGTTCTGAGCTGATGAGCTTCAAGTAATTTTCTGTTTTTTGATCCGACAGGAGTGAGAGAAAATCTTTCTTGAAGGCGACGAACACGAAGGAGTTGGGATTATTTTTGTCTAGGAGTACAGGACTTTCTTTGTCGGTGATAAGGACATCAAAATCGAGGAGCGTAATTTTTTGATCGACGGCCTCTTCACAAGACTCGAGTTCAGCATCTTCCATGTAGCGGTCACAGCGGTTTTGTATGAGTGAGTAGAGTGCCGCTTCTCGGATAATTCTGCTGCCGGCGAGGAATCGGAGGAGGGGATTTGTTTCCTCATAACGACGATGCGCGTGAGCTGAACCAATCTGAGAAATAAAAAAAACCATAACGGAAACGAAGATTAGAGGTGCTTTCATTCTCATCCTTGGGTTACCAGATAAAACTAGACGGTTTCGCCCTTCATTGTCCAATCTTCTTCTCTAACGCGTCTTGTCCGTCAAAGGTTTAACTCCTGATATTTCTTGGATTTCACATTTTCACGAAGTGATCACTGATTTATAATCGGACTCAAAGTTTAACCCCCCAATATCGAGTTTTACTCATGAACGATTTTTCGTACGTCTCTTCATCCGACAACTCATTCATTGACTCCCTTTACGCTGATTTCAAAAAAAATCCTGATTCTGTGGATTCGACGTGGAGGCAGTTTTTTAAGGGAGTGGAATTTGCTCTCGCGCAACCGGTATCCTCTTCTGAAGACACTTCGGTTGTTTCAAATCTCGGAAAAGAATTTAAAGTTTATCGTCTCATCCAGTCTTATCGTTCCCGCGGTCACCTTGTCTCGACTACTAATCCGATTCGCCAAAGAGTGAACCGTTTCCCAAGACTCGAGCTCGAAGACCACGGACTCTCGGCCGCAGATCTCGAGGAGAGTTTTAATATCGGTGAACTTTTGGGACTGAAGAACTCGAAGCTCAAAGACATCATCGCGCGTCTGCGGAGCCTCTACTGCGGCAACATCGGTGTTGAATACATGTTTTCCAATGACACCGAAATCCGCGAGTGGTTCCAGGAGAGATTTGAGGGCAGCCAAGGCCAGACGAATTTTACCATCGATAAGAAAAAACGCATCCTCTCAAAACTCAATGAATCGGTAGCGTTCGAGAATTTTCTTCACACCAAATATGTGGGACAGAAAAGATTTTCACTCGAAGGCGGAGAAAATACGATCCCTGCTCTAGACGCGATCATCAATAAGTCAGCGTCTCTCGGCGTCGAAGAGGTCGTGATCGGAATGGCCCACCGTGGGCGGCTCAACGTTCTGGCCAATATCATGGGGAAAACCTACGACTACATCTTCAACGAATTTGAAGGTCAGGCCACACCGGATCTTACGATGGGTGATGGTGATGTGAAATATCACATGGGCTACTCCTCTCAGATTTCTGCCTCCGGTGGCGAAAAAGTTTATTTGAAACTCATGCCGAATCCGTCGCACTTGGAAGCAGTCAGTGCCGTTGTCCTTGGCTACACTCGCGCTCAGGGAGATACTCTTTACAACGAAGACCCGAATAAGCTTCTTCCGATTATCATCCACGGTGATGCGGCGGTGGCGGGCCAGGGAATTTGCTACGAAACAGTTCAGATGTCGGGCCTTAAGGGGTACAACGTAGGCGGTGCTATCCATTTCGTCATTAATAACCAAATCGGTTTCACGACGGATTTTGACGACGCTCGTTCGTCGATCTATTCAACTTCTGTGTCTCGCGTTCTTGAGTGTCCTATCATTCACGTCAACGGTGACGATGCCGAAGCAGTCGTTTTTGCGGTGGAACTTGCGGCAGAATTCCGCGCGAAATTCCGGAAAGATATTTTCGTTGATATGGTTTGTTACCGAAAGCACGGACACAACGAATCCGACGAGCCAAGATTTACTCAGCCGAAGTTTTACCAACAGATTGCTCAGCACCCCAATCCGCGTGAAGTTTACAAAGATAAACTCATCGAAGGAAAGCAAATTGAGGCACAACTTGCGGTCCAAATGGAAGAGCAGTTTAAGAATCTTCTTCAGGACAGATTTAATTCTGTGAAGCAGAAGCCCCTCCCATACCTCTATCAAAAACCGGAAGAGCAGTGGAAGTCATTCCGGCGTTCCACCCCGAAGGATTTTGATTATTCTCCCAAAACAAATGTCTCTCGTGAGGTGCTGGAGAAAACTCTCAAAGCTTTGACCTCTCTGCCGAAGGATTTTAAGCCGATCCAGAAGATTGAAAAATTAATCGACGAAAGAAAAACCCGTTGGGCCGATGATCAGTTCGACTGGGCGATGGCCGAGCACATGGCCTACGGCTCCCTTCTCCAAGAAGGAATCAATGTCCGAATGTCCGGTCAGGATTGTATCCGCGGAACTTTTTCTCACCGGCACGCGGGTGTTGTGGATGAGAATTTTAATACGCGCCATCTTTTCCTGGCCACCGTTTCCGAAAAGCAGGGCAAGTACAAGATCTATAATTCGCTTCTGTCGGAGTACGCAGTCCTGGGGTTTGAGTACGGTTATTCACTCGGATCTCCGCAAACTTTAAATATCTGGGAAGCTCAGTTCGGTGACTTCGCCAATGGGGCGCAAACCATCATCGATCAGTTCATCTGCTCAGGTGAATCGAAGTGGCAAAGACAAAGTGGTGTCGTCTTATTTCTTCCGCATGGGTATGAAGGTCAGGGACCGGAGCACTCAAACGCTCGTCCAGAAAGGTTCCTCCAGCTTGCGGCCGAGTGGAATATGGTGGTCGCCAACCTCACAACACCGGCCAATATTTTCCATATCCTTCGTCGCCAAGTGAAATGGGATTTTAGAAAACCACTGGTCATTTTCACTCCGAAATCACTTCTCCGTCATCCGGAAGCCGTTTCAACCTCTAAAGATTTCACTGACGGTACTTTCCAAGAGATCATCGACGACTCGTATGTGAACGCTAAAGAAGTGAAGAGAGTTCTTCTTTGCACCGGTAAGGTGTACTACGACCTGAAGGCCAAGCAGCAAAAAGATAAGCGCAAAGACGTGGCGATTGTGCGTCTTGAACAACTTTATCCTATGCCGGAAGAGCAGAGCTGGAAGCTCATCGAAAAATATAAGTCGGCGGAAAAAGTGTGGGTTCAAGAAGAGCCGAAAAACATGGGGGCATTTACGTTCCTTCGCCGTTACTCGCAGTTTGATGATTTCAAACTGATTGCCCGTAAATCTTCGGCTTCCCCGGCCACGGGCTACGCTTCTGTTCACGCCTCAGAACAACTGAGAATCGTGACGAATGCGTTCTCTGAAAAAATTGAAACTGTTTAAAAAGGATAGTTATGGTTGAGATTAAAGTTCCCGCTGTCGGTGAATCGATCACTGAAGTCACTATCGCCTCGTGGACAAAAAAAGATGGAGCGATGGTGAAACTCGATGAAGTGGTCGCGTCGATTGAATCAGATAAGGCCACTCTTGATATTTCTGCTCCGAAAGCAGGGAAATTAAAAATTCTCGTCAAAGAAGGCGAGACTGTTGCCATTGGGTCCAAGATTGCTGAGGTTGATGAAACTGCTGTCGCTACTGCGACGGCCGAGCCCACACCAAAATCGCCAGAAGCATCAGCCGCTCCAGCTGCTCCTTCTCAAGAGAAAAACTTCCCATCGCCAGCCGCCGCAAAAATCCTCGCTGAAAAAGGTGTGGATGCTGGATCTGTCCAAGGCTCGGGCCGCGACGGAAGAGTCACCAAAGGCGACGCTCTCTCCGCACAAGCGTCTCAACCCATTCCTCTAAAAACCGGCGACTCAGAACTGCGCTCACTGGCCCACCAAACTATGGCGAGTTCATTCTCTCGTGAAATCCGCCGCGAAAAGATGACAGGCCTTCGGAAAACCATCGCGACACGTCTTGTGAACGCAAAAAATACGACTGCCATGCTCACCACTTTTAACGAAGTCGATATGTCAGCGGTCATGGAAATCAGAAAAAAACACAAAGACGCCTTCAAAGAAAAACACGGTGTGGGTCTTGGATTCATGTCCTTTTTCACGAAGGCTTGCTGCGTGGCCCTGAAAGCTTATCCGGCCGTGAACGGAATGATCGACGGAAACGAACTCGTGTATCATAACTACGCTGACGTGGGTGTAGCGGTTTCCACTCCGCGCGGACTAGTGGTTCCTATTATCCGCAACGCCGAATCGATGGGGATGGCCCAGATTGAATCAAAAATCATTGAACTCGCGGGTCGCGCTCGTGACGGAAAAATCACGATCGATGAAATGCAAAACGGGACCTTTACTATCACCAATGGTGGGATCTTTGGATCGATGCTTTCGACTCCTATTCTCAATGCGCCTCAGTCAGCGATTCTCGGGATGCACAACATTGTTGAGCGTCCGGTGGCCGTGAATGGTCAGGTCGTCATTCGTCCGATCATGTACCTGGCCCTGTCTTACGATCACAGAATCATCGATGGCCGTGAGTCAGTGTCGTTTCTCAAAACAGTAAAAGAAATGCTCGAAGATCCTTCTCGACTTCTGTTGGACGTATAATTTATGGAACAATTTGACCTA
>CANETG010000209.1 GCA_947440875.1 Bacteriovoracaceae bacterium | reverse complement strand
TCCGAATTATCTCTACACGATCACTAATATTGCCGATCTCTTTCTTGCAGCTACTGGGCACTTTCAAAAACTCTCAAAAGAAGAGGGGCTTTGGGCGGGTGTGGTCCTCAAGGTCATGCACACGATTCTCCACACAGATAAAGATCTCCGTTATCGTTACTTCTCAACAATACAGCAGCAAATTTTTGATCGCTTTTATAAATTCATTCATCGAGATGAAGAGAACCGACTTTTCTTGAAAGCGGAAAATGGCATGACCATTCCGTTGTATGATTTTCAGACCAAAGCGAAGAAAACACGAGACTCGATAGTGATCAAGCTTCTTCACAAGCAAGAAAACGTTGCAGAAGAGCTTTTTGATAGAATTGGGATGAGAATCATTACGTATAATAAACTCGATGCCCTTCGTGTGATTAAGTTCCTTCACCGCAATCACGTGATCATGATCAATAATATCAAGCCGTCGCGCTCGCAGAATACTCTGGTGGATCTCAACATTTTCAAAAGAAGAATCCAGAGCCTCTACAAAGAAACGATCCGCGAACAATACACGGAAGAAGTGTTCTATCAAAGGCTCAATGCTCTGATCGAAGAGTGTGTTCCGGTTCAAGCGCAGCAAGCCAATCGGCACTCGGCTGAAGAATACCGCGCGATCCATTTCACGGGCAGACAGTTAATTAAATATCGCAATCCTTTTATGGCATCGTTCAATGAGGTGAGAAAGCTGGCGATTCGTGACAAAGAAAATCCGATTGCTCAGGCGTTACTCAACTTGGATACAAATGCGATCTCGCGTGATGTTCGTTTTTTCTACCCATTCGAAGTTCAGCTCACTGACTATGAATCTCATCTCAAAAATACTCAGGGCGAAGCTTCACATAATGAATACAAGCGCTCGCAGTTGAGATCGGCCATGAAGAGAATTTTCCGGCCTATTTTAGAAATCAGGAATATTAACGTCGAATAGTTTTTAGCTGGAGTCACTAATGGTTAGGGAATTTGTCGATTTTCTCAAACAATATGGTGTTATCGGGCTTGCGATCGCAGTCATCCTTGGTGGGAAGCTTAACCTCCTTGTCAGTAGCCTTGTGACCGACATACTCACACCAATTCTATTTCAGCCGGCCCTGAAGGCTGCAGGGGTAGAAAACATTGCGCTCCTGAGTTTCAATGGAATCCTGTACGGGAAATTTGTAGCTTCTTTCATTGATTTTTTAATTGTCGCTTTTGTGACTTTTATTTTCGCGAAGAAAATTATGAAAGAAGAAAAAGTGGCGAAGAAATAATCTCAAGTCGAGTGTTGACTGATAAAGAGATCAATCCTCTCGTTCACTAGTTCCGGATAATCTACTTGCGGAACGTGTGAACCAGCGTAGAGATAGTAGGATTCTGCCCTGGGCAGTAATCCAGCGAGAGACCTTTGAAGGTGATTGGGAATAACGTTATCGTTATGACCGCCAATCACGAGAGCAGGTACGTTCATTCGGTCTAAGCTCGAGACAATATTCTGTTTAGTCATTTCAGTAAAGAGCTGAAAGAAAACATCCGGACCAAGTTGGCCGACCCGATTCAAATAAATTTCAATGAACTCCTTCGAAACTTTGTTCTTGTTGAAGCCCGTTGCGTGAATAATTCCTTTCACAAGAGGATTCACGCCGCTAGAGGTCCATATTTTTTTTAAAATCTCAGGGTATTTGCTTTTGAATGTTTCTAGAACAGGTGTGACGAAATCCATCAAGTTGGTATCAAACATGATGTCTTTTACCGGCATGAATGTGCCGGAAATGAGAATCATACTAGACACAAGTTCTGGAGTCTCCTTCGCAATTTGCAGACAAATGTTTACACCCATACTGTGGCCGAGGAAATGTGCCTTTTTTATTCCAAGATAAGAACAAAGTCCGGCAGTGTCTTGAGCAATTTGGGTAAAAGTTATCTTCGCTACATCATGGCTGCCAGACGATCGAAAATGCCCACGGTAATCATGAATTAAAATTTGATGGCCTTTCTCTTCGAAATAAGAAAGCTGGTATCGCCAGTGATGATTACTACAAACGAGTCCGTAGTTGAAAACAAGAACAGGTCGCGTATGATCGACTTCTGTAAAATTCTTAGAAAAAAACAATTGTTCGAAATCTGGTGTGCGGTAAAAATTGGATTCACTGTTTTTCAGCATATTATTTCGAAAGTTTTGAAAGAGCTTCGATCACCGTAAGCTTGTGGGAGCCCGATTCGATCAGTTGATCTAATTTTGCGTTTAAAATATTTTTCTTACTGTAGGGTGCTGTCTCTTCGAAGGAAATTAGTTTTAGCTTCGTATTCCCAAAGGCAACAGTTTCTCCCTCGTGTATCTTCCTAGGAGTTGTGGCTCTTTTTCCATTGATCAAATAAAAATCGACCGATTTCTGAGGATGAACAATCATATCCTGACCAACAACTTCGAGCATGAGATGGGACTTAAGAAGTGCAGGGTCTTGAATCGTGAGGTTACCGCTTGAGCGACCGATGTAAATAAGATTATGAAAATACTCAAACGTACTTATCACTTCTTGATCGGGACTTTCTAAAATCTCAAATTTAATCACGCATAGCCTCTTAGATAGTATCGAGGATTTTCTGATCTTTTGCGAGCTTTTCAAAAATGGGCTCAAGGAGATGGGGGTTATCAGCTTCGAGCATTTCCACATCTTTAACGACTCTTTCTAGGATGGGACCATGGAGGATAAAATTTGCCAGACGTTTCATCGTCGCTGTTCCCGATTGATCTACTCCGAAGAGATCTCCTTCGCCTCGGAACTTCAGATCTTCTTCAGCAATGACGAATCCATCCGTACTGTTCTCAATCACCTTAAGTCTTTCCATAATCAAAGGATCAAGGATGCGGTCGAGAACCAGAAAACAGAACCCACCCTTTTCTCCTCGCCCGACTCGTCCTCTGAGCTGATGGAGAGAGGAGAGTCCGAATCTTTCGGGATTATAGATCGCCATGACAGTAGCGTTAGGAATATTAATCCCGACCTCAATGACACTCGTTGAAATGAGAACGTGATACTTTTTGTCTCTGAAATCTTGAACCACCTGCTCCTTTTCTTCGGATTTCATTTGGCCGTGGAGCATCGCCACTTTAAATCCGCTGAATGCTCGAGCGTAATTTTTAAAAGCTTCTTTTACGTTTTGAATATCAAGCGTCTCGGATTCATCAATCGCTGGAAAAACGAAATAGGCCTGCTCCCCCAGAGAGAGACGACCTTTTACGAACTCTATATACTTTTCGTAATTCGCTTTCTCTGTGATTCGAGTTTTGATTCCCTTTCTTCCTGCTGGCATGGTTCGGATGGAGGAAATATCTAGATCGCCGTATTGTGCGAGACTTAAGGTTCGCGGAATGGGAGTTGCAGTCATGATCAAAGAATGAGTTCCAATGCCTTTTGAAACTAAACGTAATCTTTGTTCCACACCAAACTTATGCTGCTCATCGATGATCGCTAGTCCGAGATTCTTGAAAAGGACGGTGTCTTGGAAAAGTGAATGTGTCCCAATAATAAGTTCGGTTTCACCGGTGATGAGCTTTTTGAGAATTGCTTTTTTCTCTTTCGCTTTCGTTGATCCCAGAAGGAGAGAAATCTTAAGCTCAGGATTGAGCTCACGAAAAGATTGATGATGTTGATTGGCGAGTGCTTCTGTCGGACACATGAGAGCGGCTTGCGCCCCATTTCCATTTACTACGCGAGTTGCTAGCCAGGCAATGATCGTTTTCCCGCAACCGACATCTCCCTGGACCATTCTCATCATGGGATGCCCAGAGTGAAGATCTTTTTTTACCTCTTCAAAAACTTTTAACTGATCGCTTGTGAGTAAGAAAGGGAGAGAGATAATAATTTTCTTTTCAATCTCCGGAGCGATAGTAAATTTCGGAGCATCTTTTCGCTTGATGAACTTTCTGCGAGTTTTAATTTTTAATTGATCGCTTAAGAATTCTTCGTAGATAAGTCTTTCTTCTGCTTGGTTCTTTTTCTGACCACTGAATTCAGATGCCGGAATCCTTCCATGCATGACTCGAAAAGCTTCGGAGAGACTCATTTCTTTATTGTAACCAAGCTCGGGAAGGGTTTCTTTGACATCGGCCCAAAGAGATGAAGGAATGAGATCGATAAATTTTTTAAGGTGAGTTCCGCCGACTTTGTTCACCGTCGGATACTCAATGATGTAGGGAGAAAGATAGGCCGCTTCAGCGTTAAGAATCTGTGGATTCACGATCTGTTTCTGAGCTTTGAATTCTTGGACTTGTCCCAGAAAACGAATATTTTCTAGGGCCTCGATTTGCTTTTTTTGATTCGGGTAGAGATTGAACCAACGAAGTGAAAGGGTCTCGTTTGAGTTGATGTCCTTGACGACGACAAAGCCATTATAGAGCATGATGTTGCCCTTCCCACGGCGACCGAAAGCCATTTTGATTTCTACATGGATCACTTTACCTTCGCCCAAAAAAAATTGATCGAGCTGAGCTTCGCGGAAAGGTTGGAGAGTCGGCATGCGATTTATTCGCAGGGGTAAAATCCAAAGAAGATCTTCAAGTTTTAGAAGACCAGCGTCTTTAATTTTCTCAAGGGTTGGAGATGGTTTCTTAGAGCTGACTAAAAGATCGAGTGGAGAGCCCCACTGAATCTCAGACGTACTTGATGTCCTGGACTTCATAGCTCAGATCACCTTTTGGGGCCTTGACCACAATTTCTTCGCCAACTTCTTTTCCGATAAGTGTTTTGCCAAGCGGTGAAGTGTAGGAAATTTTCTTCGCGTCAGACATGGCTTCGTCTTCGCCAACGATCTGGTATGTGAGAGCGATTTCTTTTTGATTATCAAAAATTTTAACAGTCGCCCCGAAAACGATTTTTGTTGTTTTCATCGTCGCAGAATCAATGACTCGGGATCGAGCGAGTTTGCTTTGCACATCGAGAATACGACCTTCAATGAGTGACTGACGTTCTTTCGCCGCGTGATACTCAGCGTTTTCTTTTAGATCTCCAAGCTCTCGCGCTTCGGAGATCGCCTGCTTAATTTGCTCGCGTTCTGTGCGGATGAGAAAATGAAGCTCATCTTCAAGTAGTTTTCGTCCAAAAGTTGTCATCAAGCATTCACTCATAATAATCCTTACTTCTTAAACAGAGCGGCGGCCTTTGCCATGGCGTCTTGGCGTGCTTTGTCCCCATCATTTGCAGCCGATCCTATCTTAAAGTAATCACAAAAGTTAGCTTTCTCTTTCTCGACT
>CANETG010000208.1 GCA_947440875.1 Bacteriovoracaceae bacterium | reverse complement strand
CCTAGTAACGCACTGTGTAATTTTTAATCAGTTTAACTGAACATGTGTAAAGGAGATTTTATGAAAACTGCTTCTATCCACAACGAACTGGCGACTCTTTCAACAACACTTCTTTCGAACTTAGATGAAGTTGTCTTTTTCTCGCAACTCTCTGGATTCATTCACCAGATTTCGGGTGAGCATAAAGTTCTTGGATTCGAAGTACTTAACGACGGATCAACTCTCCTCATCTCAGAAAATGGCAAAGGTTTGAGCACTCCAAAGTCTCTCCAGAAAGGCCAGGGTCTGTCAGGATACGTCGCTCGGATGAAGCGGGCCTACTACTCAAACGCCGTGAAACGTGACCCTATTGCTTCAAATGGACTGCGCGAAGAATCCATCGAAGCTGAGCTTTGCCTCCCGATTATGATTGAGGGGTCAGTCATCGGTACGATCAACATTCAATCCACTAAGAAAGATAGAAACTTCAGTGACTCTGATATCGCGTCTCTTAATGAGATTCTGAATCAGCTTCATTCTCCCATCCGCAACATGCACCTTTACCTCATGGCCAAGAACTTGAATCGTGAGCTTCAGTCACGGATCGAGGCCAAAGAAAAAGAACTTTCAAACCGTACGAACATCCAGGTATCGAAGGGTCACTTCGACGATAATTCACAGATGATCGGTCTTTCGAAAAACTTCCTCGAAGTCGTCCAGATGGCCAAGAAGATCGCCGCTCAAGACTTCCCGGTTCTCCTCGAAGGCGCTCACGGAGTAGGAAAGAAAATCCTCGCGAAGAAAATTCACACATGGTCCGGTCGCAAAGGCGGATGCGTGGTCGCCACTTGTTCGGCCATGTCTGAGTCTCAGCTGGATCGCGAAATCTTCAGCTCAAAAGGGCTCATGGTTCAAGCAAACGGCGGAACTTTGATCCTCGACGATATCGGTTTCACCTCTCACAGCCTCCAGACGAAACTTCTTCGGGCCTTGGTTTCTGGCGAAATGGTCACTGTCGATACAGATGAGAAAATCAATCTGAACGTTCGCATGATCGGGATCTCAAAAGTCCTTCTCAAAAACGCCGTTGAAGCAGGAACATTTAAAGAAGACCTTTACTACCGTTTGAACACTGTCGCTCTCAAGATTCCAAGTCTTAAAGAGCGCCAGGATGATATCAAAGTCATGGCAGAGTTTTTCCTCAACTTCGGTAAGGCTCAAGCCAAAGTCCTCACCTCAGGTGCGATCGAAAAACTGAGCTCATACTTTTGGCCCGGGAACGCTCACGAACTGAAAAACATCATGGAACGCACTTACATCCTGACAGATGGTCAATACATTGAAGCCGCTCACCTCCCAGAGTTCGCTCAGGAAGTGAAAGTAGAAATTGCTCCGGTTAAGCAGTCGTATGTTGAGTTCACACTCTTTGATCTTGAGAAGAGACACATCATTGACACTCTCGATCATCTAAGCGGAAATAAGACGAGAGCGGCTAAAGCGCTTGGAATCACGGTGAAAACACTTTATAACAAGCTTCACAGCTACGGTTTGATCGAAGCACGCGAGCAGTAGATTTTGTTGAAGAAGAGTCCTCAAAAACGTAAAATGAACAGACCAGGAGACCTATATGTCTAAGATGATGACCACACCAGCAGCAGGAACAGACGATAAAGCAGCAGTGGCTCCAGAAGTCATGACCATCAAGAACTTCCGTTCAAATGGTGATATCGAAAACTTCTACCGCTACATCCATGAAAATGGTCTGCGCCGTGAAGCTTTCATGCTTATGGAATACGCACTCTCGAAAGTTGCGAAGGCCCGTAAAGGAAAGCGCCAAGCCAAAACACTTCAGTAAATTTCATCAAGGGGTTCATGGTTGAACCCCTTTTCCTTCTTCAAGAAGACCAGACAAAGAACACACATGGAAGTAGCGCCTAAGCAAAGAATTGTCTTCGACCCTCTCTACGGATTTATCCTCCTCACCAATTTAGAATGGGACATTATCCACACTCCTTTCTATCAGCGTCTTCGCTGGATCAAGCAGTTGGGGTTTACGTTTTATACCTTTCCTGGTGCGGAACATTCTCGCTACGGCCACTCGATTGGAGTGATGTTCAATGCGCATAAGATTCTTCAGAAGCTTAAGCGCGCTGTTCCTGAGGAAGATCTCTTTGACGATAAAGTTCAATCCGTCGAAAAAGCGTTTCATCAATCGATCCGCCTCGCGGCCCTGCTTCACGATCTCGGCACCTTCATGTTTTCCCACACGACTGAAATGGCCTACATCCGTTACGGCGATACGACTCATGAAAAAAATGGCAAGGGTCATCCCGATGATCACGAACATTTGGGTTCCTACATCATCAAGAACACCGACTACGATGGTGGGGTTACTTTCATCCTGAAAAAATATCGCCTGGATCCGCAGAAAATTTCCAATCTCGTCAAAGGGATTGATCCGTCTGTTCTCGCCAACCAAATTCTTCACTCGGAAGTGGACTGCGATCGGATGGATTATCTTCTCCGAGACGCGCACTATTCAGGGATCAAGTACGGGACCTACGACCGCGATTATCTTCTTCACCATTTCCGAGTTGCCACTGTGAACGGACAAGAGATCGTTGCGATTAATCACAATGCCCTTCATGCGGTAGAAGATTTTTTAATGGCACGCTTTGCTTGGTATTCTCAAGTGGTCAGATCGGCCCGTGGTGCGCGTTTCGATGCCATCGCCGAAGAACTTTGTTTTTACATGCTTGAGAAAGGAAAAATTTATACCTACTCGCAGCTCATGGAAATGATCCAGCATGATCCGCATAAGTTCTACACCTTCAATGATCAGTACTTCATGCAGCAGGTTCATCATCACTACACGAGTGGATCCTTTGATAAGAACCCAAGGATTAAAGACATCGCTCACTGTCTTCTTTTCGCGAAAGCTCCGCGCACGATTCGTTGTGAGGAATTCAAGCAAAGAATCTTGTCTCAGGATGAAGACAGTGTGTATGAAAAAATCGTTAGGCAGGCAGAAAATAAAGTCAAAGAGATCCAAAAAATTCTCAAAGAGAAGGGGACTCCACTTGACTGGATTGTTGTGGATCTTCCGAAGAAGAATATCGTTTTCGTGAAATCGAGAAAAAAACTCGTTAAGTCTAAGACCAATGAAAATCTTCTCCTCGAGAGAGATCCGGCTAAAATTCTGATGGATAACGGAGACGTGAAACTTCTCTCGGATGTAGAAAACTCCATCATCAGTGATCTTCAAACGAAGTTTAATTTTGTTCCGAATGTTTATTGCTCGGATTCGGCCTATGAACTTTTGGAAAGAGAAGGGATGATGGTGTAGTGAAATAGTCGGATTAGCCGACTGCTTTACTTTCTCTGTACGCTCTCGGTACAATGTTTGCATTATGTTAAATTAGGTTCCAAGAGGGAACCAATGGCCAAAGGCAGGTTTCACGGATGTTAACCGGTCGTACACTTCCCAAAGCGGGAACAAGAACGAATACAAATCCTCAGAATTATTTGTTTCACCTAGATAATCTCTCGGTGGAATTCGGCGCACTTACCGCGCTCAAAAATGTTCAGCTCACTATCTATCCTGGTGAAATTCTCTTTGTGACTGGCCCCTCTGGTGCCGGAAAGACTACGCTTCTGAGTGTGCTTGGTGGCCATATGGAACCAACGTCTGGAAAAGCAGTTCTTCCGCACATGAAGTCATCGAAACATTTCGTGTCTACAGTTTTTCAGGATCTTCGTTTAATTCAGAAAAAATCCTGCGAAGAAAATCTTTTTATGGCGTACGACGCTTCGATGTATGACTCAAAAAATGATTTTTATCGTGAGATGCAAGACCTCGCAAAACTTTTGCACGTTTATGATCACCTCGATCGAAAGATTGATGACTGTAACGGAGGCCTTCGTCAGAAGGTTGCTATGATGAGAGCGCTACTTTGCAAGCCAACTGCGCTTCTTGCCGATGAACCGACAAGCTCTCTGGATAAAGAAAATTCTTATCGCCTTTTTGAGGTCTTGAATCACTACAACCACAAGAAGGGTCTGGCCCTGGTGTGGGCGACACATAACAAGGAACTGATTAAACAGTTCCCAGGGAAAATCGCACACCTAGATAACGGACGCCTGATTTATTCGGGGCACGCATGTTTTATTTAAAAGAATTTTTTAAGTCTCTTGGTGAATCTTATCTCCGCGGAACGAGCTTCCTTCTTTTTTCATGCCTCCTCGCCTTTGCCCTGACTCACAGACCGTGGATCGCGCGCACGATTGATCAGGTCACTCCGGAAAGAATGGTGAATCCGTATTTCGTTGCAGTCATGGATGGTTCGGTGAACGCTGAAGCTCTTCGCAGCGTGATGAAAAAAATCCCAGGAGTTATGGCCGTCACCTTCACTGACGAAGCTGATCGGCGCGATAAGATAGACTCACTCGTGAAAGATCTCGGTCCGGATTACTCAATCGATTCCTCCCTTATGAATTTTCAATCTCTTCGGTTTGTGATGAATCCAAGTCTTTCGCGTGAGAGCTTAGATTTTATTCGTGGCCAGGTGGTGCAAGCTGGCGGAGAGACGCACATGACTGCGACTCCGATTCGTTACCCGGAGGTTGCGTCAGTCATGAACGCTCATCCGTTTTACCGCTTTCTCGGGAAGGCCGGAGACTGGGGAGTGATCGGAATTCTCGCTCTCCTGTGGATCGTGAGTTTCTGGCTTACTTATGACGTCTTCCGCTCTCGCTCGTATCTCATTGAGAAATTCCAGCGGAGAAAATTGGTCGCGGCAAAAGCGATTGCGACCGGTCTCATGCTGATCGTTGTGATGTTCACGGCGATGGGAATTTATCACGACACACTTAAATTTTTTGATCTGTTGATCTTATTCATGGTGTTTTCAGTTTTCTGGACTTTCAGCATGCAAGAATGGAGATGGAAACCCACTCTATGAAGTTTATCGGACTTCTTCTTTTCATTTCTCTGGCTTCTTACGGTGCCGTCAACAAGACACCTGATCTTTCCCGTGCACGTTCCGAAGTGATGGAAATGGGGGCGAGACTTTCGACCCTCGAAAAAGAGATTGGTTCTAAAAATAATCTTTATCTCTCAAGCATCTCCCAGATAAAAAAATTCGAAGCGGACATCAACGCTTACCGTGATCGCCTGTCCGACATCCGACGAGAAGTTGCAGAAAGCCGTGAAGAAAATAAAAAAATTCTCAAAAGTTATCTTCTCGAGGCAGACAACGAGGCGACTGAACCTTGGCAAAGACGCGTGCATCTCAATCTT
>CANETG010000207.1 GCA_947440875.1 Bacteriovoracaceae bacterium | reverse complement strand
CTGCCAAGAACGAAATGAAGAATTGAGATTCTCTGCGACTTCTTGATCAGTGAATGCGCGGCGATTCGAGCTATCAATTAAGGGAGTCGTTATCGCCATGCCCGCTCTGAGAGTCCCGAGAGGTATGGCCCCAACCTGCGCATGGGCAGAGCTCAACATTAAAAATAAGACAGGGAGATAAAACATTATAGCCTCTAGAGCTTATCGGTCAAACGTTCAGTTTGCTTAGGATGAGATCATTCTAAGACAAGACAATCCCAGAACTTACTCTGGAGGATGATCGTTAGAATATTGGCTAGTTATTGAGGCGAGCATCGCCCAGTAAAGTTGGCGGTCGCTAGTTCCCCAACTCGTATCTAAGGTTTTCCAGGGTGTTTTCTCTGGTGATCACCGAGACTGAAGCTGGACCCCTGTCTCGTGAACGAGAAGGGATAATAGAAATGTCGTTTTCGTTGGCGGCATTTTTCACGACGTAAAACTCAAGCGTGTCGGGAGCACCCGGTGCTGAAATATTAAAGCGACAAACTTCACCCGCAAGGGCCCGGCAACGATCAACATAAGGCCTCAGGGCGTTAGTATTGTTGGCCGCGATGAGATTGTATTCTGCGAGCTCAACTGGAAGAGAAAGACTGCTTCCTTCTGACTGATTCTGAAGCTCTTGGTAATTGATCGTTGAAGAAGTATCAGCAACGACAATTCCTCCAGGAACTGAACTTGATTGAATCCCGTATCCAGAAAGTTTATCTCTGTTACTTGACGAAATCACCGGACGCGCGCCGGATGGAAGGCTGGTTCTTCCACTCACCGATGATGGAACAAATTGTCCATTCCCACCCGACAGAGGTGCTGAGATTGCAGACCCAGACGTGTCTCCACTTTGAGCTCCGGACTGGGCTGAAGCCAATCTCCTGCCATTGTCTCTGGCCACTGGTCTAGGATCGACTCTCCTTGGGGGAGTATTCCTCGCTTCTGATTCAGCAATTTGATTTCTGAGCTCTTCATTTTCTCTTTCTGTTTCCCGAAGGGTCTCAAGTCTTTTTTCAAGGCCCGCGAGACGCTGAGTCAAATCATTCACAACTTGAGGAGTCCGAGGCCCACCGTTTTGTGGATCTTTCGCTATCACTTCACGAAGACTAGAAATCTCATCGCGAAGTGCTTTTGCGGCATCGCTTTCTTCCTCAATTGATTCCGAAGCGGCAGTAGCTCCTAAAGGCTCTGAAGAGGTCAACCTTGCTGCATCCGGAGCGACCACTGTCTGAGAAAAAGAATTGAGTGGGGATTGCATGTCCGGAACTTGAGTCTCAATTGGCGATCTTCCTGTTTGAGAAGACGTGGCAAGAGGAGAAGAAGCAGGAGTGCTGGCCATGATCCTCGTCGCAGATTCTGATGATAATGATTGGGGATTATACGTAACGGGAGAGCGGGAAACGGCAGCATCGGCAGAGATGGTATTCATATTGCGGTAATTTTCTTGACTCATTTCCGGGGCTTTATAATCCTCACCCAGGAGGAAGAGAAAGCCAATTTCCGGTCTATCTTGCCCAGAGGTAGGCTGAGGATACGATCTTAAGAATTCACGGAAGAGTTCCGTCCGTTTTGCCGGTGAACAAGTCCCCTCGCATTTTCCCTGAAGAAAAGTTGAAAAAACCATCGTCTGACCAGCACTGTTTGCGCGCTCCTGAGCACAAGAAGTCTCGTTAAGCGTTCGGTAGGCTTCATCTTGCTGCGGATTTAGAGGTAATCTCTCTCCCAATTCAGTTTCGAGTTCATCGAGAAGAGAGCTACGACGAGAGTTACTCCGGACGTCACAGTACCTTGTCCACTCTGCTGGATCTCTTCTATACCGCTGCGAGGAAAGATCTGTCCCTGGTTCATTGAGGACTTCGATAGTCACCGACTGCGTATTTGCTCTCTCGACAGCTCGTTCCGCTTGAAAATCAGTAAGCCGCTGCGCCCCTCGGACACTCACACGAATACTATCCTGATCACGGAGAAAATTTCTCATATTCATTCTGTAGTTTCGAAGTCCCTCGATTTCTGACTCACTCTGGGCGCATGCACTTCCCGAGCAGGAAATACGGGGAACCTGCTTGATGATGCGAAAAAGTTCTTCTTTTTCTCTGTTGGCCTGATTCGCCATAAAAATCCCCTTAATGAGGGGGTTTCTCTGAAGAAATCTTAACCGGTGATAGATCATTTTGGCTTCAGGGGACGCCGCGAATGCTTGATCTAAATCTTGAATATGACCTGTGATATCATTAAACTTTTTGAAGAGTGTCCCGTAATCCCATTGGTCCGCTCGAAAAGAAGTCATCCGACTTAGGTCTTCAAGAAACTCTGGAGAGTCAGGTAATTGCTGAGTCTGCATGAACTGAGTGTAATCGATACAGTAAGACTGAGGCAGGTTTTCACCCGAAAGAGTACTTCTCTCAAGAGGTTCGCGAGCGGCCTGATCTAATTGGGAATCCGCTCTTAGATTTGAGCGCGAAGAATACCTACCGGAAATTTCTGAGGCTTCCGTACTATCCTGACTGTAGCCGATGGCGGAGAATGCACTGAGGTAGCGCTCGTTCCGGAGGGCGGACGATTTCCCAATGTCGGCCTTCGATCGAGCAAGCCGACTAATTCGTTGCCTGACTTCATCACGAGAACGCCAGTCATTTTGACCAAGACTAAATCCCATGCTTCCCATGGGACCACATTTTCCTTCGTTGTAGCTTTCGCAGATGAGATCATCTCTTTGTTGCCTCTGAGCGGGAGTTAAATTTTCACTAAAAACCAGATTCGCGTCCTCCCCAATTGGTAGACAGACATCCCTTATGTCGCTGGTAAGGATGATCGTTTCAGGGTGTAATCCGACCGTACAAGGTGAGCAGTACTCGGGGAGACTTGGCTGCTGATTAATTTTCCCCCTCGTGCATTCAACCCACCGCTCGAAGCTTTGGTAGTTACGTTCTCCTGTGTCCATCCTGAGCCTAATAATATCTAAAGGTTTAATTTGAGACTCAGTTAAAACAGTCAGGACCTCTTGGGTAGAACGAGGGTCCGTATCACTTTCTTGCGCCACCGCAAGCGGAAGCGACAAAAGAAAAATAAGGAGAAAGCGATGAAGTTCTTTCAACAAATACCTCTGGACTCTCTTCGGACAATGTCTTTCATGTCATTAAATATTAACTGAATAATGAGAATGCTCAAAAGCATCTCGTGAAAACAAACAATTGGCCTTGAAGAATTGCCCATTTTCCGTGCCAATCCCTCTCAGATTGGGTTAATTCTATTCCTATGAGTCTCACTCCCCCAGGGTATCAAACGGTTCAAACCGAAGACGGATCGGTCACTTTTTTTTCTGAGCGCTTCGGAGAGGCCTGCCACTCGCCTGCCGGCGCAAAGGCCGAAACGGTTCTTCATTATATCGAAGGCTGCAAAATTCCTGAGAAAGCTTTAGAAAAAAACGTCTCGATTTTGGAAGTGGGTTTTGGCCTTGGGATGGGGATGCTCACGACTTGGGAAAGAACAAAATCGCTCCCCGCAGCGATTCATTTTGTGAGTGTGGAAATTGACCCAGAGCTCGTGAAGTGGTTTTACGAGGAACATAAAAATCACCCCGCCCTCAATGATCCCAAATTTTCTTTTGAAATTTTAACCGGAGACGCACGAGTGACTCTTCCTGCGTATGTAAAACAATATCATCCGAAATGGAATGCGATTTATCAGGACGCTTTTTCACCAGGGAGAAATCCTGTTTTATGGACCGTAGAATGGTTCACTCTTCTTCGCGAATCTTCCGCAGATGACGTTGTTCTTTCCACATACTCCGCAAGCTCTTCGATTCGAAAATCTCTAGTGGAAGCTGGGTGGAAGCTTTACCCCGGGGAAAAATTCGGTCAGAAGAGAAGTTCCACTCGCGCCAAGCTCACCGGAATGACTGATCCAGAAATTCTTCTGAATCTCGAGCGCTCTCCCATAAAGGCATTAACTGATGAACCGACTCCTTAAACTTCTTCCGATTCAATTCCCCATCATCCAGGCCGGAATGGTTTACGTCTCGGGAGGAAAACTTGCCGCCGCCTCAGCTGAAGCTGGGATTCTCGGAGTCATCGGAGCGGGATCAATGAAGCCTGAAGTTCTCGACCAACAAATTAAAAAAGCACTCACCCTCACCTCCCACCCGGAAAGACTAGCGGTGAATGTTCCCCTCCTGTATGAAAAAACCTCGGAGCAAATCGAAGTCGCACTCCGAAATGGAATTAAAATTTTCATCACCTCCGCCGGGAGTCCCAAAACGTGGACGAAGATATTAAAAGAAAAAGGCTGCGTGGTGATGCATGTCACAAGCTCACCGGAGCTTGCCGCAAAATGTGAGGACGCCGGGGTCGACGCCGTGATCGCCGAAGGTTTTGAAGCGGGCGGACACAATGGAAGAGACGAAATCACAACGATGGTGCTCATCCCACAGGTCGTTGTGGCAGTGAAAATTCCCGTGATCGCCGCAGGGGGCATTGGTGACGGAAAAGGAATCGCCGCCGCTTTGGCCCTCGGGGCCTCAGGTGTGCAGCTCGGGACAAGATACCTGGCGACTCAAGAATCTTCGGCCCATCCGGCGTTTAAAAAATTAATCGTCGAAGCAAAATCCGATGCGACCATGCTCATGATGAAAAAAATTGTCCCCGTGAGGCTCGTGAAGAATCCTTTTTTTGAGGAAGTCAAAAAGCTTGAAGATCAGAATGCCACCAAGGAAGAACTCGAAGCTCTTCTCGGGAAAGGCCGCGCCCGCGCCGGCATGCTCAACGGGGATCTAGTGAGCGGCGAGCTCGAAGCAGGTCAAATCGCGGCACTAGTAAAAGATCTCCCCACGGTCAGCGAACTCACCCAGAGGCTTTTACAAGAATACGAAATTGCCGTGAGCACTCTGCCAAAAAAACTCTAAAGCTTGGGCGACGGAAAAAGAATTCGGAAGGTCGTGTTTTGGCGATCACTCTCGTAGGTGAGCTTCCCCCCGTGTTCCTCGATGATTCTGAGCGAGATCGATAAACCCAAACCCGTGCCTTGGTTTTTCTCTTTGGTCGTGAAAAAAGCCTCCATCATTTTTGAGGCTACCACGGGATCGATCCCCTTCCCGGAGTCAGAGACCTCAATCCAAACGTGCCCGTCGCTGTGGCCGTAGTCAAATTTCACCCACCGCTCAGAAGAAGACTTGATGGCACCGATGGCATTGGACAGAAGATTCAGTAACACCTGTCCCAGCTCTACCTCTCGCCCCAGAACCATAAAATCTTTTTTTTCATCAGGCAAAATGACAT
>CANETG010000206.1 GCA_947440875.1 Bacteriovoracaceae bacterium | reverse complement strand
CGCCCGGACCCTCTGAGGGATGAGCGCCATGTCGACTTCGTGAAGAGCACAGATAGATTGTATCCTCGCTCTGTTCTCCGTTGTCGGTGCGATGAGTTCATACTCGCGCGCGACATTCGAGCGCGACAGTTCTCGGTAAGTTTTTTTGACCGTGGCCGGTGCGATGATTTCTTCTAGCGAGGCGATAAATCCCGGCGAGAGTTTCTTCGGAGTTGTAACGACAAGAAACTCAATCATGAGTGCGCCTTCTTCAGTTTCTTCTTCTCAGCTCTGGCTTCCCGAAGTTTTTTTATCATGGAAAGAGAGTACAGAAGGGCAGAGAGGAAAGAGAGGAGCGCAGAGATATAAATCAGAACCGTTCCGATTAGGGGAAGGGGAAGGCCCAAGAACTTTTCATTGATCATGAGCATCGGAACCGCGACCATCTGAGCGGTGGTCTTCCATTTTCCCAGCGAGCTGACCGGAACTTGAATATCCTCTGTCATGGCGAGTAAGCGCAGGGAGGTCATGTACATTTCACGAAGAACGAGAATAATAACCACAATAGCGTTCACGCGGTCGAGTGCCAGAAGCATGATGAGAGAAGCGACGACTAAGAATTTATCCGCGATGGGATCCAGAAAAGACCCGAAGACGGTGACGATGTTTCTTTTTCGCGCGATGTGGCCATCGAGGAAATCAGTGAGGGCAGCGACGACGAAAATCCAGCAAGCAATGTGACCCAGATACTTCCGGTAGGAGATCAGATCTGTCGGAGTGTCTTTGTCAAAATAAAGAGTCAGAACGATGACCGGGATCATCAGCATCCGGAAGATCGTCAGGCGGTTCGGAAGGTTGTTAATTTCCAGATCATTCTTTTCCATTGAAGAAAGTATATGAAAAGAGTCTGTAAAAGAGAAAGCTTTTCCGGCTGGAATGGAACGGGGCTTGCGCCTAGAATGAACGGACGAGGTAAACATGGAAAGAAAGTTCAATCTGATCAAATCTGATTTCGAAAAGCACGAGAAGCGCGTCCTTCCGCGGTTTCCTTTTTGTTATCTGACATTCAAACCCGATGATAGTTCACGGGTATACGAAATTAAGGATATCTCGCTTTCCGGCATGCAGCTTTCACTGAAAGACGCAGATCATTCTTACCCCGATGAGGCGGCCCTCAAGGGGAGTGTTCACTGGATGGGGAAAAATCTCGACATTTACGGCACTGTGAAGTGGCAGACCAGTACTCGGCTTGGCGTTGAATTCGCAAAAAAACGTGAGGTCATTGACCGAGTTCGGAATTTTCTTTCGATGGAAGAATTTGTGCGTCACTTAAAGCCAATTCATAAGGTTGACGGTGGTCTTGAACTTCCGGCGCGCCTCAAATATTGGCTTCGCTCAGATGGGCCGGCCGAACTTTTTGTGTGGCAACACGGTGACGGGGAGCTCGCTAAATTTCAGGTTCTTTTCATGGAGACATTTGTCGAATGGGAAGACGGGACTGGGCTTAAGACAGGACGCATTTTATCCAAAAGAAACGTCGATTCACCGCTCATCAATGAAGATGAATGCGTTTTTCGCATCGACGTTGACGCTGAACTTGAAAAGCTTAACCGAGTCAAAGATCTGGTTGATCTCATCCCGCAAGAGCTTCTGCCTTCAGAGGCAAAAACTTTTATCGCGCGTCAATTGTCTTAATCCTTTCAGAGAACTCACCAAATTTGGTAAGATTCCCCTGTTAAAACTAACGAGGGGAATCTTGAATGAACCGAAATCTTGCCATGGAATTTGTCCGCGCGACTGAAGCCGCCGCTATTGCTTCTGCCCGTCTCATGGGCCGCGGAAATGAAAAGGCAGCAGACCAGGCCGCCGTTGATGCCATGAGAACTCTTCTCGGATCAATTGAATGTGATGCGACCGTCGTAATCGGGGAAGGCGAGCGCGATGAAGCGCCCATGCTCTACATCGGCGAAAAAGTCGGAACAGGCACCGGTTCAAAACTTGAAATCGCTCTCGATCCTCTGGAAGGAACCACCATCTGCGCTCACGGCGGCCCGAATTCCATTTCAGTGATGGCCATCGGTGAAGTCGGGGGACTGCTTCACGCTCCTGATACGTACATGCTGAAAATTGCCGCTGGAAAAGAAGCGCGGGGCCTTCTCGATATTCGGCAAACTCCGACGGAGAATTTAAAGCGCCTCGCGGACGCGAAAAAATGTCGAGTCAATGATCTCACGGCGATCATTCTCGATCGTCCGAGACACAAAGAACTAATCGAAGAAGTGCGCGCCTCGGGAGCACGGATTCATTTGATTGGTGACGGTGATGTTTCAGCAGCGATCGCGACTGCGACTCCGAACTCTGGAGTCGACATTCTCCTGGGGATTGGCGGCGCTCCGGAAGGGGTCATCGCGGCGGCCGCTCTACAGTGTTTAGGGGGAGAGTTTCAGGGAATTCTCAAACCAAGGAATCAATCGGAAATTGAGCGCGCTCGTAAAATGGGTGTGGAAGATATTAACCGGGTTTTCCAGATTAACGATCTGGCCCGCGGAAACCTCATGTTCTGCGCCACTGGTGTCACAACCGGAAACTTCCTTGATGGTGTCATTTTCAAATCCTGGGGCGCGTATACACATTCTCTGGTGATGAGAAGCGAATCTGGTACAATTAGACACATCCGTGCTGAACACCATTTCGATAAGAAACCGCGCTACTAAAAAAGGATTTTTATGGCAAAGGCCAGTCGCAAAGAAACCTACGATGTCTCCGCTTCAAAGTTTTATCAGGCCGTGACTGACTACGGTAACTACAATAAATTTGTTCCAGGTGTGGACTCCATTGAAGTCCTGAGCTCATCTGACGACGGGGCAACGGTTAAGTTTAATATCAACGTGATTAAAAAAATCTCGTACACTTTGAAACTCACTCACAAGAAAGACCAGGAAGTCAGCTGGTCACTGGTCACGGGTGATTACATGAAAACAAATAATGGTAAGTGGACACTGAAGGACCTCGGCGGAAACAAAACGGAAGTCTCTTATTCACTCGAAATCGAAGTGAAAGGATTTATTCCGGGTCTTTCTCTCATTGAGAAGGGACTTGTGGAAACGAATCTTCCGATGACGATGTCCTCTTTTGCCAAACGAGCGGAGAATCTTTAATGGATGAAAATCGCGGCAATGATGGAAAGCTGGGCGACCTTCTCAAAAAAGTTCTCACCACTGGAGTGACGGCGGCGTTCATGACCGAAGAAGCCGCTCGCGCTATGTTGAAAGATCTGCCTCTGCCCAAAGAAATGGTGAGTGGTCTCATCGAAAACGCAAAAACGACGAAGTCTGATTTCGTGGCCGGAGTCAAATCCGAGCTCCGGAATTACCTTGATAAAATCGATATCTCCAGAGAGTTCGATAAGATCGCTGAGAAATATGACTTCGAAGTGAAGGCGACGATTTCGCTGAAAAAGAAAAATAAAAAAGACAAGGACATCGCGTGAGTGATCGGAGAGCTTTTCTTGAGTCGAAGCTTTCCGAAGTTCAGTCGAAGATGAGACCGGGTGTCACGCTGATGATCGTTTCTAAAACCAGACCCATCGACGATATCCAAATGTACTACGATCTCGGGGTCCGCGACTTCGGCGAAAACCGTGTGCAAGAGCTGTTTGAAAAATCAGAACTCCTAAAAAAGAGATGCCCCGATCTCCGTTGGCACATGATCGGAAATCTTCAGTCCAATAAAATTAATCAGCTCTATTCTATCGAGAATCTTTTTGCGATTCATTCGGTGTGTGATCAAGCACTCCTCGATAAACTCATGAAAGCGGAACACAGACTCTCACATCCCGTCGAAATCTATCTTCAGTACAATACGAGTAAGGAAGAAGAAAAATCTGGTTTCGAAACGTACACTGAAATCTTGGCCGCTGCCGAGGGCACTCGACTTGCGAAGAACTTAAGATTTGTTGGTGTCATGACCATGGGAGCGATTCGGACGGAAAATTTCGAAAGGGATGCCGGGAATTGTTTTCAAGAACTTCAGGTGGAAAAAGCGAAGCTCGAAGCAGAGCTCAATGTGAAACTGAAAACGAGCATGGGCATGAGTCAGGATTATGAGATCGCTATCCGCGAGGGGAGTGATTGCATCCGTCTCGGGACGATGATGTTTGTTTAAGGATATTTGATGTCTCTGTCCCTTCAGCATATTCATCTGGTTTCTCAAGATAAAAATAAACTCGAATGCCATGACGGACGCTCTCCAGATAAAGCCATATTGCTTGTAAAAGGAAAATGATGAAAAAGTTACTTTTAGTTTTTGTCCTCATGATCTCCGGAAACCTTCTCGCCCAGTCGCTCGATAAGATCGAGGACCGAAAGGATCGCCGCGAAGACAGGCGGGACGCGCGTGAAGATGTCCGAGACGCCAAACACGAGGGCGGAAGACGCGACAGAATGGAAGACCGAGCAGATAAGCGCGAAGATCGTCGTGACAGTAGGGAAGATAGACGCGAGAATCGTCGGGAAAGAAAAAGAAGAGGGGAGAAGAAATGAAAATATTAGTGATGATGTTGGTCGTCTCTCTCCCAGCACTGGCACAGATGCCAAAGCTGGGAACTTTCAAAGAGATGTCGAAGCAAGTTCTTGAGGCGTGCAAGGAAGACAAATCAAAAATTAAGGGTTGCGAGTCGTATACCGAACTTGCTCCTCTTAAAACTTGTTTGGAGGCCAACAAAGAAAAGCTGTCTGATAAATGTAAGTTATCTCTTAAATTGGTTAAGTAATGAAATACATCTGCACTCTTCTGTTTTTTGTTAGTTGCTCATCGATAAAAATTCCAGACTCATCTGGTGACGGAGTTCTCGATAAGGCGATGAGAAATGAGGAGTGCGGATTATTTGATCAGTTTTATAACGGCTGTAAAAAAACAACGAAGGTCGAACCCCCGGCCTCAAAACCCTCGGAAGCGGTGATTGAACCTGCAGGGCTCCCACCGGCGGACGTGGAGCTTGAGTGATCGGAAACGTCATTCTAGATAGTTAGGGGCTTGTTCGCCTCCCTTTAGACTCTGTCATTTTGCCATACTTCCCTTTCAGCTTCCTGTGGATGACGTACAAAGATACCTCACCCTTAGTGAGGTTTTTTATGCTCTCGCTCTTGGCACTCATTATTCTGACGCTCACTTCTGTTCAGGCGAAGATACATCCTTATTCCCCAAGTTTTGCCCAAGAACTTCAATCTAAATTCTTTGAAGGAAGTGTTACTTCTCCTCAAAAAATAACTCAGCATCAGATCCGCGTAGAAAAAAAATTGGCGGAAATTTCAAATCTTATT
>CANETG010000205.1 GCA_947440875.1 Bacteriovoracaceae bacterium | reverse complement strand
CGAAGCCGCCTGGGACGATTGAGTGGGAGTAATATAAACCATGGGGCTTCGGAATAGTCACGAAACCCCACGGAGCCATAAAGGGCGAAGTTTAGAAAAGAATGTCTGAAAAATCCCCACGTGTGCAGTCCGAATTATCTCCGTCATTGTTTTCGCAAAAAAAAACATCCGTAAGATTCACTGTGTTCACGTCGACGTCTGCGGCGTCAACCGTTTCAACTTTTATAGCTGCCGTCTGACTGAGGATAAGATTTTTGAAGGAAGATTTTGAGAGATCGTATTTCACAATTACTACTTCACTAGCCGTCGAGCCGTCCTCGTTAGTGATAACACCATTCACGGCCATCGTCACAACTTCACCAGCGCGTGAAATTGATTTCACATCACTTTCAGTGAGATCTTTGAGATCTTGTGCCAGAGATGGTTTTGCCTCAAAGAAAACGACATTTTCTTGATAGGCTTGCATTCCACCCGCGACACAAACTGGGGTCTGCACGGGACGAAAACTTTCCCGACTAAAAACAATTATTTTGTCTCCATCAACTTTGAGAATCGATTGCACGGCAACCAATGTGTACTCGCATTTTGTTCCGTCTTCGAGAGTGGCAAAAGAAGTCGTCGTCATCGACTTAGTCATTCCTGCGTTCACAGACTCAAGAATAACTTTTTTCGATTGAAGAACAGTCGCGAGCTGAGCCTTCGTTAAGGCCTCTGCAAACACTGTGCTTGACCCGAGTGCCAAAACTCCAACGAGGATTGCTTTCATAGGGGCTCCTTAAACTTTTCGGATACTAATAAAAAAAAGACATCTCTTCTTGGGTTTACCAAGGAGAGGAGAATTTTTACAGACCCCAAAATGGCACCGGCCTAAGGGTCTGGAAGGACCAGAAAAAGCATGTTAGAAATGGCCAACTCAAGAGGTAAATATGCAAAAAGTCGCTGTCGTTACTGGTGGATCATCCGGAATTGGTCTGGCTATCGTTAAGTCTTTGGCCGCCTCAGGTATAAGGGCCGTGTCTTGGGACATCCGACCGCCGTCTGAGGATGTCCCTTTTGTTGAATGTGACGTGACGTCTGAAGATAGGGTTAAGTTTGCGTTTGAAGAAACGGTGAAGAACTTCGGTGAGCCGACGATCCTCGTGAATAACTGCGGTCTTCAGTTCATGTCACCGGTCGATGAATTTCCGCTCGAAAAATGGAATCAACTGATTTCCATCATGCTGACGGGAACTTTCCTTTGCTCCAAGACTCTTATCCCGACGATGAAAAAGCACAATTGGGGCAGGATCATAAATATTTCTAGCATCCACGGAAAAGTTGCAAGCCCATTCAAGGCCGCGTACGTGTCAGCCAAACACGGGGTCATAGGGCTCGCGAAAGTGATGGCAATCGAACTCGCTGAACATAACGTCACCGTGAATACAATCTGCCCTGGCTTCGTCGATACTCCGCTCATGCGCGCGCAGCTCACCAAGCAAGCCGAGCTCAACAAGATGACCGAAGATCAGGTGGCAACTGAGATCATGCTCAAGCCCGCGTACATCAAGAAGTTTACGTCGACGGATCAGATTGCCGACATGACGAAATTTTTTATTTCGGAGTCCGCCAATACTATTACCGGCGAAGCTTTCTCCCTGTCCGGCGGCTGGGGCATGGGTCAGTAAAGTTTAGAAACTACCGAACATTGATCCCAGCATAATTACGACAGTTGTCGCGACTACCGGTACGGCAACTGCCACCATAAAAATATCAATATAGGACTGCCTGTGAGTAAGTCCGCAGATCGCAAGAAGACTGATCACAGCACCATTGTGCGGAAGTGTGTCGAATCCGCCTGATGAAAGGGAAGCTACCCGATGAAGAAGTTCAGGAGAAATATTCATTTGGTTGGCGAGCTCAAGGTAACGCGCACCCAGAACTTCCAGACCAATACTCATCCCGCCCGAAGCTGAACCAGTAATACCGGCAAGAGCATTGATAGCGATGGCCTCAGAGATGAGAGGGTTCGAAGGAAAAATTCCAAGAACAGCTTCTTTGAGGAGGCCAAACGAAGCGAGCGAAGCAATGACTGCGCCGTAGCCAACTTCTGAGGCCGTATTGAAAATCGGCAGAAGAGATCCCATCGTACCACTATTAATAGAATCGATCATTTTGTTATTGAAGCGTCTCAGGGTCGCGAGGATAAAGAGGATCGCCACAATGAGAGCAATGATAATCGCCCAAAGACCTTTCACTGCCTTGATAGAAGCTGATCCGAAGACCGGCATCGCAAGATAGTCTGTGTCCCATTTCGGGATAAGAACTTCTGAGAAAAGATAGTTAAGTCCAATCACGATGAAAAGCGGGGTCAGCGCCAGCCAAAAGTTCGGAAGATTTTCACTGGCCAGGGGCTCGTATTTATCAACTCCTTCTGGTTTAGAAGATTTCGCATGCCAGGTCATCCACATGAGACCGAGTCCACCCATGATGATACTTGCAATCACTCCGAGACCAGGAGCCGCAAATGTTGTCGTTCCGAAATACGGCATTGGGATAGCGTTCTGAATGGCCGGAGTTCCAGGCAGAGCTGTCATCGTGAAAGTGAATGATCCGACGGCAATGGCTCCGGGGATAAACCGTCTTTCAATTCCTGCTTGAGCGTAAAGAGTCACCGCGATCGGGAAAACGCAGAAAGCGACAACGAAAAGAGAAACTCCTCCGTAAGTAAGAACTGCGCACGCCATGATCGTCGCGAGTATTGCCTTCTGAGGTCCTAGTTTTTTGGAAATAAAGACACCGATAACTTGAGCGGCTTTCGTATCATTCATGAGTTTTCCAAAAATGGCACCCAGGAGGAAAACAGGGAAATACATGATGACGTATTTACCAAGTGAGGTCATGAAAACTTGAGTGTAGTAAGCCAGAGGGGCTCCGCTTCCGTAAAAATCGTGATTCTGAAAGAGAATCGCGACAACTGCACACACTGGGGCGAGAACAAGAACGTTTACACCTTTGTACGCAAAGTACATGAGTGCAGATAGTGAGAGCACCAAACCAAGAAGTCCGATCATAAAAAACTCTTATGGGTTAAAGTTGAAAGAAATTGAGAATGAATTCGTTGGTGGAAGGAGCTTTCGGATCGAAGTTGGTAGAGATGGGTTTGCCTCCGCCCCAGGCGTGACCCATGCCTTCCACCATGATCAGGCGCTCAGTGAATTTTACTGTTTGGTAGCGCTTGTCTTTAATGGAAGCTCCGAAATTATTTTGAAGATCCTGGAAAGTTTCAATAGAAGTGTATGTGGCGGAGTTATTCTTTCTCCCGTCATCGTAATAATCGAGTGTGATTTCGTTGACGTCAGAGATAAGTTTCGAGTGAAACGGATCGACTCGCTTGTCTTCTTGGCCGTGGATGAGAAGCATTTTATCCAGCCGACGTTTTCCACCAACTCGACCGCAACTATAGGCAGCTTTGCCCAGGTAGTTGGGAGATTTAAAATGATTGGCCTCAAGAACCGTGGACGCTTCGTACAAATCTTCTGCGATTTTGTAAGCAAGTCCTGCCGACAGAGCAGCACCACGAAAGACATCCGGGTAGCAAGAGGCGAGGTTATGGCCCATGACTCCGCCAGCGCTCATGCCGGCGATGTAAATCTCGTTGGGATCGACTTGAGAGCTTAGAATCATGGCAGTAACCGCCGCAACCATTTGGCCCATTTGATTCGTCGGAATGCGATTTTGTTCATAGGCGAGAAACCAGTTCCAGCAACGATCAAAATTTTCCAGCACACTTTGCTGTGGGGCGATCACAAAAAAATTCTTATCGACTGCGACCTGATCGAGGCGAGTTCCCTCGAGAATAATTTCCGGAGTTTGCTTACAGCCATGAAGAAGAAGGAGAAGCGGGCGCTTAACCGTTGGTCTCGTATTCGGGCTGACAACAACAAAGCGCCTGCCTTGAATCGTCATTTCACTTTTTTTTGCCAATGAGAGAGACGATGAAAGCAAGATGACAATAGCGATAAAATTCTTCATAGAAAAAAAACATACCTTTTTGAAATCGCCTTGCAAAGCAGAAGAACGAGAAATACATGGTGCTAAGCAACCGGAATCATGATACTCAAGCCCCCATGAAAATCCTCTCCCTCATACTTCTCTTTGTTCTGGGCTGTACTCAAAAATACGCTGGGTATGATCTCATCCGAAAAGTTGATTTCAATAAAGAATCTTTTGAAAGACCGGTCACCGTTTATGAAGTTATTCCAGCTGGAAAAGACGATCTCAAGTCTTGTTTCAATCAGTGGTTATTTTTCTCCAATGCCGAAAAAGAAAAATCTGCGGCGATCCCTCTCATGGTGAGAACACTGTGTCCTGGAAAAGACTACCTTCTGGATACGAATATGACCGAGACGTGGTGGACAACTCTGATTTTTACTCGCGCGTGTATTGAGATGGAAACCAGCTGTGCTACTCAGAAGAAAAAATAATCTCCTCTTTCTTCTTTTTTTCCTCACCTTCAGTGCTGAAGCTTCTTCCTTTCCTGTCGTTCGGTTTCTTAATCGGACCCAGTTAATTGCCGAAATTTCCGACGATAAAGGTGTCGACGAGAAGGCGATGGTAGTGATCACAAAAGAAGACCATGAGGTTATTGCCATTGGTCGGATTCAGGACGTGGAAAGGAGCACCTTTCCGATGACGATCAAGGTAACTATCCTGGAGATCATTGAAAACAATCTCATCCTCGTGGGTGATAAAGTATCCGTGATCAATAAAGAATTTCTCGAAGATAATAAAGTTCCTGGATTCAATTCTCTCACCTTGGGCGGGGGAAATAAAGTGAGTGCCCAGTATAAAGAGCTCGCTTACTTCGGAGTATTCACGGCCGACGGACACACTCTTGATGAGAAGGAATTTCTTGTGAGCCCTTTTCAATTTCAGTACGGGGTCACAGATGATTTCGGTTTTAAAGTCGTGAATGCCCTCTGGTTTGATGGCTACGTGAACGCTGGCTTCAAGTACCGCGCTCTCCATAACAAACACGCCAAGATTACCGTTGGTGGACTCGGCGCCTACAAAGTTCAGAGGCAAGATTGGATCGCTCAGAGTAGTGGCGTCATCACTCTTCCTAGCAATTCAAAGTTTCAAAATCATTTCATGGTGAATTTTATTTTCGATCCGCAATCGGCAGAGTCTCGAGCCACGGAAAATCTCAAATTATTTCGTACATCAGACATCCGAAGTGTCACGGAATACATCACCGATTCATGGAACCGAGTACTCTACGGGCCAGTCTATAACGTTGAACTCCAAACTTTCGGCGGAACGG
>CANETG010000204.1 GCA_947440875.1 Bacteriovoracaceae bacterium | reverse complement strand
TCGGAGGGGCAGATGGTTTTCTCTCTACCCAAATTTGCTGTCAGTTCGAGAATCTTTTTTTCAATGATCATCAAAGCTTATTTTCCGACCAAATTCATGGAAAGACAATAAAGTTACCCAATGAGGAACTAACTCTCAAAACTTTTCACAAAGTTTATTCCACCGGTGAGGGCCGCGACTTGCGCAAGAGTACATATTTCAGGCGTTGCTTTGGGACTATCCGGATAGACCTCGGTCGTTGTGATGAAGCGAGCGTCTGAGAAGCCCCCACAGAGAAATAACTTTCTCTTATCATAATTGACCACACCTTCCTGGGCGAGTCGAACCCCGATAATTTTTCCTTCGCCGTCGGGAGGAGCGATGTGGGTGATCTTTTTCACAGAATCGATAATCGCCTTCTGGAAAGCTGGCTCAGGAGATCTCGTATCGCCAACGAGATAGAATCCATCTGGAATCTCTGAAAATTCTTGAACCTTCCCATCCCTTTCCTGGAGAGCGGGCCTAAAAACGGTATTGTCAGTGTCAGTCGTTTCGTGGAGATCAAAATGCGCGAATATTTTTACGTCGAGAGAATTCATGGCTTCCAAAAAATAATGACATTCTTCCGCAGGACTTTTGACAAAGAAAGATCGATTGGGATCGATGGCCAGGGGGTTCCAGCGATTAATCGTTTCATAGGCCCATGGGCTCAAGCAGGGGAAACAGATGATATCAAAATCTTGTGAGAAATTTGCCACTTCTGTTTCCATGAAGCGAAGCGCCCCTTGGACCCCACTGGTTTCGTACCCATGAACTCCGCCAGTGATCAGAATCGTTTTTTTTCCTTCGCCCCCTTGAGACCTCAGATAAAATAGCGGATAGCGAGCGGGATCATATGAGAGCGCACCGTAGCTGGTGACGGTAACGTGAGACTTGAGATTTTCAATTTTAGCGAGAACTTCATCTTGATAAGAGCGCTTGATGTTCTGCTCATTTCGCCAGCTATCTTTATCTTCTAAGGTCCAAGGCATGCGTATCCTTCCTCTTGAATTTTTCATCTTTTTATAGCATAAGAACTCTATGAACACACAAAACAAAGAGCTCGTTAAACCGCAGGAAATTCATACCCACGATGAACCTGGACACGTGCACGGTCCAGGTTGTCAACATCACCACCCGCTTGCTCCCATTGTTCGCCAGTTACCAAAAGTCGGCAGGAATGATGATTGTCCGTGCGGAAGTCTTAAAAAGTTTAAGAAGTGCTGCGGGAAATAATTATTGAGTGAGTTTTCAACTCAACTCGTTTGGTGGTTTTGAGTGAATAAAATTTTCGGCTAAAAGCTAAGTCGATTTTTTCATGCTCTTTGTTGATTGGTGATGATGCTAAAATGATTCAAGGATTTCTCTCGAGAGATTGCTCAAATCGACTCTAAAATCCCTCTTTGTCGCTGGGGCAAAAAGTCCAAGTAAATGAAATTCTCCAAGTGAGCCTGAGATCTTGTGCGACTTAACATTTCGCTCTAGTAGAAAATATTAGCGCAATCGCAATTTCGAGGGCGATCAAGACCCTCTGGTCTCCGACAATAATCTGCACACAACCGTCTTTCAGTTTCTATTATTAGACCAGGAATAGGATCTCGTCTAGGTGGAGCTGGATTCGGTCTTCCAAAGAGTTGTGGACACATTTGCCGAACAATAGGACGGTTTCTGGCTTCGAATCGAGGTGACTGTCCAGGCTCAACTATGCATATAAATTGGTCCCCTGTACATTTAGGCCACCAGTATTCGCCTGTAGGGCGGTAAATGAAATTACTTCTGCATTCTTCTTCAGGAGTATTTCTTACCAAAATCTGCTCATGGGTCGGAGAACATTCAAGGTTCGTTTTAACGTACTCACTAAGATTGACTGCATGTCTGGCGGCCAAACATTCATTTGAATGATCATTCTCTAAGCATTTGGTAGATAGCGGTCTATTTTCTGCATAAGAGTTGAGACTCAGGAAAATTCCAACGAGGATTAAATTTTTTTTCATAAATCCTCCATCGGTCTGTGCCTGAAAAATCTTTAATTAATTTTATATTAGCGATTTTGGTTCCCTTAAATCCAAAGCGACTTTGTCTCCCCCCCTCTAACATTCACGAAATCAACGTCCCCCGCCTAGGAAAACGCTCGCCTGACCAAAACTTTCGATATGATAGTTTGGTACTGTCCAAAGTCTATACAGTTGGTGATGTATTTTCTTCACTCGGTCTGTATGAAAGAAAGACTCCGTCTAAGCTCTTAGGAAAGGGAATCATCATGCGTACAATTTTATTTGCCTCGACTCTTCTTCTCTCAGCACAATCATGGGCCAAGTGTGTGCCCACCGCTGAGTGGTCTGGAAAACTTCTTCCGCCCAGTCTTTCAGACAGAAGAAGCGATGGAAGTATTCAGATGGAGCTCGAGAACACTCCCGTTTCCCACAAATTCTTAAAAGGAAAGATCGTCCGCTTGGTTCAGAAAGGTGCACTTGCCGATCTTCGCTACGATGTGACCTTTGGACCCAAAGCCCTTTACTGGAAAGAGAAAGATCAACTCATCGTGGCTTCTGGAGTCGACGGCTGGAAAAAAGTATCGCCCCTCGAGAGTCTTTCGCATTCGCGTCCCAATGATGTGATCCGCGCGTCTCTGAGTCACGTTTCCCTCTCAGAGGACGGTGAAACTCTCACCATCTCTCGGGAGCCAGTGCTCCTTGACGGCGACCAACGGTGTGTCGTGAAATTTCTTAAAGTTGATGGCGACCGCGCCGAAGTTCAGCACTTTGATGGGAAACAAGAAAGTGTCCGGCTTGATTTTAAACGTCACCTTCCCATTAGTGCTGATCAATCCATTGCACTGAAAGGGGTTGAAAACCATTCCATCAATCAAACGGGCTGGGATATTTTCGGTCATTCTGAAAATGGTGAGTTCGTTGTCGAGTCGATCGAGCCTTACGCTCTTCATAGAGTTCAAGGGAATCTGTCGGAGAAGTTTAAAAATCTCAAAGACTATTGGCGCATGAATGACTCATCAAAAACGACTGCGACTCAAATCTCGTATGTTTCAAAAGATAACAAAACTCCAGAGGCGTTTAAGAATGGAGAGAAATTCCTCCTCGTTCACTCCTTCGGAAGTTACAATGATCAGGGAACGACCCTCGGAAAATTCCGCGGTCACTCGGGCCTTGGCGTCGCCGAAATTAAACCGCATCCGATTACCGGGGAGCTCGTTTACGATGTGATCTATAAACAAGTCTATGGTCAATCCAAGCAAGGAGTCTTCGCGGCGTCTTATCACGGTCATGCCTACACCGGAAATCTCTACCGCGGCCGCTCGTTTGTGCGTCCGATGAATGATGCCCTTTATCCGATGGAAGGAATGGGCGAAGGATTTCAGGAGCGTCTTGAAAATGCGTTCGATGAAATGGCGACTGGCTACCGATCGGGCTTTGGTCACGGCATGGCGCGAGTGACTCTGATGACGAGCTGTGTGCACGACACAGGAAATGTCTTGATTGATGTTCTTAACTCATCCCCTAAGACACCACTTCTTTCAAAGATGGCCAGAAGTATGGGAAGAGCAGTGAAACCCGATGCTAAGTTTAGAAACGTTGAACTTCTTCCGGATAATATCGACACGCAGATTTCCACTCTCCTGAAAGGAAGAAAAAATCTCAACCTCACCATACCGAGGAACTTCCAGGACGCTTTGGTGAAGGCCTTCATTCGTGATGGGAAAAATCCCGTGGTGATCTTGCAAACGATTCAGGTGGGCGACGATCTTGCCGAGCTTTCGCCGAAGGCTCCGGATAGAATCAATACTTTGACTGGAACGTTAATTCAGCATTGGGTGAATCAACTCTTTAATTAAAAAACTAAAACAGTAAGTAATTTTCTTCGACAAGTGATGAACGTCAATCGTCAAAATGGTTTATTGCGATACGATAATGAGATGCAACGTATCCTCGTCCAAAACAATCTCTATCTCCTCAAGAAGCATGCTCATTTAGAAAGCACAGAAATTCTGTATGCTCCCATTTATTACACGCAAAATCAGCTGGATTTTTTTCAGAAGCGGTTCTCTGAACTGAAGAAATTATTTCCCACGGCGCAGTGGAGTGAGCACGTTGAAGAGCAAGATTTTGACGTCGCTCTTTCCTGGGACGCGATATATGAAATAAACGCTTTTGGTGCTCGTATTTATCCGGAACAAAATCGCCTCTTCTCCTCACTCCCGTTTGACCTGCCAGAAACATTTACTCCGTTTCGAAAACTCGCCGAGGAAATTCTTCCCGACTTTTATTCCGGAGCCGTTCTTCCTTGGGATTCGGAAGTCGCTGACGAGCTCAACTATTATTTTCGAGAAAAAAAACTTCCCGCATCCTACCTTGATACTCGCAATGAACTCACTGGCCGTGATGGATCAACGAAGTTTTCACCCTACCTGAGCTGCGGAGTTCTCGACGTTCGCCACTTATACAATGAAGTCCGAACTTTCGAAGAAAATCATGGGGCAACGAAATCTTCAGGCTGGATCGTCTTCGAACTTTTGTGGAGAGAGTACTTCTACTGGCACTACCAAAATCACAAGCGCCTCTATTTTTCGAAGAAAGGTCTGCACGGCAAGACTGACTTTAGTCCAGTCCCAGATTACAGCATCAATGAACTTCGAGAGCTCACGAATGAACCATTTTTCCATGCCGCTCTTTCCGAACTCACGACGACGGGATTTCTCTCCAACCGCGCTCGGCAAATTTTTGCGTCTTTCTGGATCAACGATCTGAATCTTGACTGGCGCTCTGGTGCCAGATTATTCGAAGAGCAGCTCATTGATTACGATGTGTATTCGAACTTCGGGAACTGGATGTATCTTGCCGGAGTAGGGGTCGATCCTCGCGGTCAACGCTACTTCAATGTGAAAAAGCAGCTCGAAACTTATGATCCTCAAGGGTCATACCTTAGGACGTGGCAGACAAATTAGCCCATCCTCTCCATCCTCGGCTGAGAATACAGGGATTAAATCGTCATCTTCTTAAACGGTCTGAAACGAACATCGAGAGATTTACTGTAAGACGTCCCCATGAGAGTTTTCATTCTGAGGTGCTCGCCGATGAGACAAGAAAATCGATCATCCAATTCGTCCACATGAAAATCTTGAAGGACCCAGGGCGGATGCTCAACCGTTCCTTGAAGTGTCGTCTCACCTCTTTTGGTAAAGAGTCCGTAGCGCTCCGTTGACCAAAGATCAAACTCACTACTCACTCTCACTGCCCCCACTCTCCCTTTCAACTTTAACTGGGGTGAAGAAAATTCGTAGCTCTCTAAAAAAGTAAACGCTAGCTTGA
>CANETG010000203.1 GCA_947440875.1 Bacteriovoracaceae bacterium | reverse complement strand
GGTTATGCCAAAGGGTTTCGTGAGTTCACTTTCGTTTTTTATGTCGTTTGGGGGGGCCCACTCTTTGTGCCGGTCGGGATCTTTATCTCTAACTCTCGGAATAAATTTCCGGTCACCAAAATAAGACGAAAAGTTTGTAAAGCACGAATCAATTTGTGCATGTTTTAATGTAAGAATATGTTGTTTTTGCTCGATTAAATTTGTCGGAAATAGCCGTATTTAGTAGTAAAAACCGTCAGAAAATTGGCAATACCACTATATCTAGTTTTTTCACTTTTCAAATGTCAGAACAGCAATTACGCTTAAATCAAGACAGATATAAACACTTACCACACACATCATGAAGAAGGAGTTGGGGTATGACGAGCATGGAGCCATTACTTACACAATCAAATGACCGTTTTGTTCTTTTCCCGATTAAGCACAACGAAATCTGGGGAATGTACAAAAAGGCGATGGCCTCTTTCTGGACTGCCGAAGAGATCGATCTCTACGCAGACCTGAATGATTGGGAATCACTCAACGATTCGGAACGCCATTTTGTTTCTCACATTCTTGCGTTTTTCTCGGCCTCTGACGGAATCGTCAACGAGAATCTTGCCCTTCGTTTTTATAACGAAGTTCAGATTCCTGAAGCGCGCGCTTTCTACGGCTTCCAGGTTGCGATGGAAAACATTCACGCAGAAACTTATGGTCTTCTGATTGATACCTACATTAAAGATGCGGTTCAGAAGGATCACCTTCTTCAGGCGATCGATAATATTCCGTGTATCAAGAAGAAAGCCGACTGGGCGATGAAGTGGATTAACGGAAACGAGTCGTTCGCTGAACGTCTGGTTGCGTTTGCTGCCATCGAGGGGATTTTCTTCTCGGGTGCTTTCTGCTCGATCTTCTGGTTAAAAAAACGCGGCCTCATGCCAGGACTCACTTTCTCAAACGAGCTCATTTCTCGTGACGAAGGTCTCCACACCGATTTCGCGTGCATGCTCTATAAAGACTACATTCAAAATAAACCTTCTGAGTCGCGCATCCGTGAGCTCATCAAAGAAGCGGTCGAGTTTGAGTGTGAGTTCATCACCGAGGCCCTTCCGGTCTCACTCATCGGAATGAACGCAGAGATGATGAAAGAGTACATCCGCTTCTGCGCTGACCGCCTCATGCGCTCACTTGGATACTCGAGCATCTGGGACGCGAAGAACCCGTTTGATTGGATGGAATTAATTTCAATGCAAGGTAAGACTAATTTCTTTGAGAAGCGTGTTTCTGAGTACCAGAAAGCGGGTGTTGCAAACTCTGCAAAAGATCCTGCAGGATCGCAGTTCACGTTCTCTACTGATATGGATTTTTAAGCTTTTTAGGAGTAAAAAATGTTTGTCCACACACGTTCCGGAAAAAAAGAACCCGTTCAATTCGATAAGATCACTCATCGGATCTCTCAGCTGACTTACGGACTTGATCAGCACGTTGATTCGATGCAAGTCGCGCAGCGGACGATTAAAGGTTTGTTTGACGGCATCACGACCGAAGAACTCGATAATCTTTCAGCAGAAGTTTCTGCGTATATGACATCAGTGCATCCGGACTATGCTCGTCTTGCTGGTCGAATTGCGGTCGCCAATCTTCACCGCTCGACATCCGACTCATTCATGGAAACCATGGAGACTCTCTACGGTTTCAAGGATCAGTACACGGGCGAGAAGCAACCGCTTATTTCCAAAGAGTTTTTTGATTATTGCCGCGAATACAAGGACAGAATCTCGACTGAGATTGCTTACTCACGTGACTTTGAATTCGATTATTTTGGATTTAAAACTCTTGAGAAGTCATACCTCCTCAAAGTAAACGGTAAGATTGTAGAGCGTCCGCAGCACCTCTTCATGAGAGTGGCCCTCGGGGTTCAGCCGCACAATATTGAAGAAGCGATGAAAACTTATCACCTCATCTCTGAGGGCTGGTTTACTCACGCCTCTCCGACTCTCTTCAATGCCGGAACAAACAAGGCGCAGATGTCATCGTGCTTCCTTGTTGCCATGAGAGACGATTCGATCGATGGAATTTACGAGACACTTAAGCAGTGTGCTCTTATTTCTCAGTCCGCTGGTGGGATTGGTCTTTCGATCCATAATATCCGCGCAAAGGGGTCGTTCATTAAAGGCACCAACGGGACCTCTAATGGAATCGTACCGATGTTACGTGTCTTCAACGACACTGCTCGCTACGTGGATCAAGGGGGCGGCAAACGCAAGGGTGCGTTTGCTATTTACCTCGAGCCTTGGCACGCGGACATCGAAGATTTCCTCGATCTGAAAAAGAACCACGGGAAAGACGAAATGCGCGCGCGTGATCTTTTCTACGCTCTTTGGATCAACGATCTTTTCATGAGAAGAGTGGAAACAGATGCAGACTGGACTCTCATGTGCCCGAACAAATCTCCGGGACTTGCTGATTGTTACGGAAAAGAATTCGATGCTCTCTACGAAAAATACGAAAAAGAAGGAAGAGGCCTCCGGAAGGTAAAGGCGCGCGACCTTTGGTACAAAGTCATCCAGTCTCAGATCGAAACGGGTATGCCTTTCATGCTTTATAAAGATGCGGCCAACGAGAAATCAAACCAAAAAAACCTCGGTACAATCAAGTCTTCCAACCTCTGCACGGAAATCATGCAGTACACGTCGGAAAAAGAGATCGCTGTTTGCAACCTCGCTTCGATCGCTCTCCCGATGTTTGTGAAAGACAATGCTTTTGATCATAAAAAACTTTACGAAGTGACTTACCAAGTGACTCGTAACCTTAACCGAATCATCGATCTCAACTACTACCCAGTGGAAGAAGCTCGTTACTCGAACATGAAGAACCGCCCGATCGGGATTGGTGTTCAGGGTCTTGCGGATGCCTTCTTTAAATTGAGAGTTCCGTTTGAGTCTTCTGAAGCTCGGCAGTTGAATAAAGAAATCTTTGAGACTATTTATTACGCTGCGGTTTCTGCATCTGCTGATCTGGCTAAAGAACATGGAGCCTACGAGTCCTATGAGGGATCGCCGATTTCTCAGGGAATTCTTCAGCCCGACATGTGGGAAGTTCGTCCCTCCAATCGTTGGGACTGGACAACTTTGAGAGCGAAGATCAAAACCTACGGTGTTCGTAACTCACTTCTCATGGCGCCGATGCCGACAGCTTCAACGTCTCAGATCCTCGGCAATAACGAGTGCATCGAGCCGGTGACTTCGAATATGTACACTCGTCGCGTTCTCTCGGGAGAGTTTGCGGTAGTGAATAAGCATCTCGTCAGAGATCTTATCGGAATGGGACTCTGGAATGAAGAAATGAAAGACAGAATCATTGCTCACAACGGTTCTGTGCAATACATTCCAGAGATCCCGGCCGATCTGAAAGAGCTCTACAAGACCGTTTGGGAAATCAAGCAGAAGGCGATTCTTGAGATGGCCGCTGATCGAGGGGCCTACATCGATCAGTCTCAGTCGCTCAACATTCACATGGAAGACACTAACTTCGGTAAATTGTCTTCGCTCCACTTTGCTGCCTGGAAACTGGGTCTTAAGACCGGGATGTACTACCTCCGGACCCGTCCAGCGGTAGACGCCATTAAGTTCACGATCAAGGAAACTGTCAATACAACAGCGGTTCCAGTCGCGACTGATACTGAAGCACTTTTGTGCTCACTTGATAATCCAGAAGCTTGTGTGAGCTGCGGAAGCTAAAACTTCCTCTCTCGATATCTGTCAGGGCCCCCCAGAATGGGGGGTCTATTTTTAGTTCTCATCCTTCCAGTAATACTAATCTTCGATGCGCCAGTAAATTAATCGCAGGCATCTGTCTCTTCTCATCCGATTAATTGAATTTCGGAGAACAGTTTAGTGACGCAAAATACGTTTTCCAGTAGCCACCGATTGAGACGTTAAATTTTGCGACTGCCATGCGCGGATTGCTAACAACGATAATGTCTTTCTTATTTAAAATTTCAAGCGAGATATATTTTTCAGAATCATTGTGATCGGCGTAGAACTTAAACACCGGTGATTCACCGAAGTAGTAGGTATAGCCTTTATCGTTTTCAACTTTCTTGAGAAGAGTCTCAGTCGACCTCGCAGTACCGTTGTCATCAAAGACGACTGTTGTTCCGACACATTCCATCTTTTTTGCAAAAGTTGCGGAAGTCATAAGTCCTAAGCCGAGGACAAAAATCAGTTTCATAAAACCTCCGTGAATCAATAGGTGAAGGGACAAGTACCATTTCAGAATGGGCGAGGGAAGGTGGGGTGGTAAAGTCTATAAATCTTATCAAAATCAATGGTTTAAAAAGAGACTTGAAAATGACCAAAAGCTTCTGAAGTCTGTGGTTTTCCTTAATTCTGTCTGGTGGCCCTTTGCGCTCATTAAGAACTCATATATATCTTCGCACCTCTCAAAGGAGTCCCATGAAATTCCTCCTCTTTTTTTGTGTTCTGATTTTTATCTCAACGACGAAGTCTTTTGGCTTCGATGTGACTCTGCTTCAGAATAACAAAGAAGCAAACTCTCGGATTATCACAAGCAAAGATCGCACACGAATTTCAAATTGGGTGAAAGAGCATCGTTTGGGTGAAGAGCTTAAATCGAGAGCGGTATCAGTTTTTCATCTCACGTTGAAAACCTACCAGAGTCGCGAAGGCCAGTGTGATTTAGGTTTGTCTTCTCTTCTGATCGCAAATGCCAAAGATGCTGGTGTCATAACTGAATCCTCAGATCTCAAAAACTTTTTAGCTTATTTAAGGGAAGAGAATCAGATTGATGACATCCTTCTGGGTGTAATCCTTCGTTCTGAAGATGTCCGCATCGATATTACTAACGCTCACCGCTGGGTGGCGCCAAAAACACCAAGAAATCTGAGTGCACCAGATGGAATTGACCTTCAAAAATATTTTCGACTAGTTTCCGTATGGCCCGATGAGATCGAATTTTGTTCCATTGGTCGCTACTTCCGGATGGCTGAAATGCTCAAATATAAAACGAATGTGGAAAGGGATAACCTCATGTGGCGACTGGCGCACGTGGGTCTCAATTCGGGAATGATCAATGTTCTTACGTTTCACAGACTCGAAGCTCTCCGATTAAATTCCGTTCTCGATTGGGATCATTATTCTCATTCCTACCTCGAGATGGTGATGAACGCCAAAGACAAACTCGCCAAAGACAGAGAGCTTATTGCAACAAATACTTTTTCTGAAAGATACGTTTCTCGGAAAGAAAAACTCACTCAGCGGGGACGACTTTATAAGGTTTATTCGCCGACTCAAGTCATGATCATGGCCTCTGTGATCGAAAAACTAGCAAAAAGAATGGACGCCCGTAG
>CANETG010000202.1 GCA_947440875.1 Bacteriovoracaceae bacterium | reverse complement strand
CTCGCCTCAAAAAGCTAGTCCCACAAACACCCTTTCCTGCCTTAATGCGGATGCAAGCAGCCTTGCCCTGAAAAGGCCCAAGGATGAGTTCCTGATCTTCTTTACTCCAAAGATAAAAGCCGCACCAATTGAGTCCAGGGAATCCATGGTAAATAGATGCTGAAATATTGGCGAGGTTGGCGATGAGATTTTTTTCATCTTCGATCAGAGAAATAATTTCTTTTTCAAGCGACTCTAATTTCATCTTATTTCTGCCTTTAATTGAGCGAGAAAGGATTTCATGTACTCTACTCGCGTAAGACCTTCCTTCTTGCCTGCATCTGTCACCATGAGATCCGGGAGTTTAAAAAGTTTCACGAAATAATGATCGATCATAAAACTTCTATCATCCAATTCGCGATTTTCAGCGAATGGGTCAAAGGGATCGTAATACTTGGCTTTCATCAAAGTATTCACAGATGAACATCTTAGGATTCCGATGGCACCCAAAGAATCGAGTCGATCAGAGTCTTGAACGATAGCAGATTCCAATGATGAAGGTTTCATTCCACGAGAATAGCTATGTTCAATGATGGCAGTCTTGGTGATCGCAATTTCATCTGGATCAAATCCCACTTCTCTCAGCAGGGGTTCTGCTTTATCTGCCGCGAGCTCTGAGGCGCGTGACCTATCGGGATGATTTTTGGGAAGATTCACGATGTCGTGGCAATAGACGGCCGCCAGAATGCAGTCGAGATTCACTGCCTGACCCGTTGAGAGTTTCTTGGCAGTTGCAACTACTCGCCCAATGTGAGGCCAATCGTGAGCAGGATCATCGCTCCCATAAAAGGGGCGGACTAATTCCGCTAGTTTCTTAATTCGCTCCATCGACTCTTCTCGTTTTAAACCAACCTCGGTAACGGAAATAGAGTAGACACAAGGCCCACACACCTACCATCAAAGCCGAAATTCCCGCTAGGGCCTGTTGGGAATCTAATCCGGGTAAATGAGTAAAATTCATTCCGTAGAAACTAGCGATAAAATTTAAGGGAAGTAACACGGTGGAGAACACTGTCAGTGTTCGCATGACATCGTTAGCTTTTTGGTCGTTCATCATGATCTGAAGTTCCAATAGATGCTCGAAATTATCTGAAATTTCATCCAGCTGAAAATACAACTGGTCGAGATTTTCTCTCAGGTCTTGCAGCATGGAATGATGTTTTTCCCAGAATTCGCGGAAGCGGTAGAGCCCATCGTTGGTCTGCTTCAGTATTCTTTTTAAAACGAATAGTTGGCGACGGAAGTGATACACCTTAATCATTCCCATGTCCGTTTTCTTCGAAAGAACTTCCGTCTCGAAGTCATCGTAATTATCTTGAAGGCGATTGATGGGATCTTCATAGGTCCGAATCGTCTCGAGAAGGAGCTGGTGCACGAGCATGTAAATATTTTTTGGGAAATCATCAGGCTTTTCACAGCGGTTCATTGATTTCGTGAGCGAGGGTAGTTCCACCCTATGGATGGTCACGACTCTTTCATGGGAAATAAAAAGTGCGATCTTGCGAGTGAGTTCCTGAACGGTCGTAGACTGATCATCAGAATCTTTATCAAACGCTCGCATCATCAGAAAATGAAACCCATCCTCTGTCTCTTCATACTTTGGAAGATGTTCGGGCTTCAAACAATCCTGAACGAGAAGAAAAGGGAGATTGAATTCTGTAGAGAGCCGATTGATATCTCTGTCGTCGGGAGCGGTGACATCGAACCAGCTGAATTTTTTTTCCGGGAGAGGAATCTGATTTATCATTCCGACATCGTAACAAAAAAGAAGGCCCTCTTTCGAGGGCCTTCTGCTTTAAATCTACAGAGATATTACCAACGGTTTCCACCGCGGTCACCACCGCCGCCGCCGCCGCCGCCGCGACCACCACGGTCACCGCCGCCGCCGAATCCACCGCGACCACCGCCGCCTCCGCCGCCACGATCACCACCACGCCCGCCTCCGCCTCCACCGAATCCACCAGTACGAGGCTCCATTGGACGAGCTTCATTCACTACGAGTGAACGACCGCCGTGATCCTGACCATTGAGTTTCTCAATAGCGGAAGCAGCTTCGTCAGAAGAAGACATTTCAACAAAGCCGAAGCCTTTTGAACGACCTGTGTCTCTGTCCATAACGATTTTTGCTGATTCAACAGTTCCGAATTTCGCGAACATTTCGTTCAGAGATTCTGAAGTTGCTGAAAACGGGAGATTACCGACATAAATCTTACTACCCATGAAAACCTCCTTAAGGCCAGGGATGCGCGCTATCAGAGAATCATGAGCAGCAGGGCCCGAGAACTCTTGCGACGTTAACTTCTTATTTAAATAACATAATTTTTTTTATTCGCGTAGTGTTAATTTTGTTTTGGGTTGATGCGGCAATTGAAATTAAGCAGCCTTTTTGCCCTTCGTGAGAGTGTGAAATGCGCGTTCAACATTGGGGGAGTAGTTTTTAAGTTCATTGTTCAGAAAAAATTCCAAAGTTTCACTGGAGAAGCCTGGTTCAATAACTGTGGTGAAAAATTCGTCTGAAGCGCAGATAATTTCTGTGACTAAATTTATCGAACTCGAGCGCCGTTGCGCATTCTCTCCGCCACGTCTTCGATGATGGTTTTCTACTGCGTTGGAGATGACTTCATCAAACATCCCGGACGACCTCAGTATTTCTGCTCCATGAGCGGCGTGCTTGGCAAAAATACCTTTCTCGTCTTTTGCCACATCGACTGCCTCGCTGAATTGAGGATCAAGAGAGCAAAGGCCTATGTCATGAAGAAGTGCCGCGGTTCCTACGACTTTAATCGATTTCGAAGATTCAAAGCCTAAGTTATTGGCCAGGATCCCTGCAATGAAGGCAACGGACGCCGAGTGTTCGTTTTTATCAATTTTATTCAGATAAGAATTTATCACTTCGTTTCTTATTCTCATGTGCCGAAGGACAGTAATCGATTGATTAAGAAACATCTCAGCGTTATCCATTCGCTCCGGTGTGATTCCGCATTGAGAGAGACTGTTTGTGATGTTTGTTCCAAGTTTTATGAGTGTTTTAATTTTCGCACCCGAACCAATCTCACTGGATCTGACTGTCTTTTCGGAAATTGAAGCAAGCAAATGGACATATTTTTCATGCTCTTCTTTGGGAACAAAAAAATCGATCACTCCCTTGTCCTGATAATTCTTGATGAACTCATTGGTCATTTCATCACCAGCGTTAAGGATTTTGATGAAATGTCCAAAGGAGAGTTTTAAATAGGTGTTGAAATAAGATTTTGGTGTGACCACAAAATCGCGAATAGGAAGACCAATATATTTTGATTCCTCCGCTTGAAACTCTTTATCTTTTTCTTGACCATCATCTTTATTTTTACGGGGGTCATGGTTTTCCATGAGCTTAGCTCTGAAATGTTTCGCGAGATCTAAATAATTGAGAGGCCTAGGAATCCTCTTCGAAATTAGACTCCTAGCTACTCCAAAAGAAGACTTATCTTCGATAAGAATTATCTCAGTTGCTTTAAAGTCAGCATGAAACTTTTCAAACTCTTCTTTCACCAGGGTACGTATAAGTTTTTCTGAAATAAAAATCAGCCGAATCTCCTGGGTATTTCTCTCCAGCAGCACTCGAGCATCACCAATATGACGGACCACTTGGCAGGGATACCGTTCACTCGAAACGTAGTCAGCCTGAATGAGATCCAGAACTCTGTTGTCCGTTTCAATGAGTAGGAATTTACCGAAGTATGACATGTTTAAACCTTGTAAGTTCATATCTTTATCGGCAGTTTTGAAGAAAAACTTTATAACCTGAAAGGATAAAAAGACCAAAAAAAAGGGACCCAAAGGTCCCTTTCTTTTTTAAGTAATGATTACCAGCGCTTGTTTCCGCCGCCGCCGAATCCACCACGGTCTCCACCGCGATCACCGCGATCTCCACCACGTCCACCACCGCCGCCGCCGCCAAATCCGCCAGTACGTGGCTCCATTGGTTTAGCTTCGTTCACAGTGAGGTTTCTTCCGCCCATGTCTGAGCCATGAAGTTTTTCGATGGCTGCATCAGCTTCAGAAGCATCAGTCATTTCAACAAAGCCGAAGCCTTTTGAACGACCAGTGTCTCTGTCTGTGATGATTTTAGTAGAGCTTACATTTCCGAACTGAGAGAACATCTCTGAGAGAGACTCTTGAGTTGCAGAGAACGGAAGATTACCAACATAAATTTTCTTACCCATAAAACCTCCTAAGGCCAGGGACGCCAAAGAGGAACAGGAAGACTTTTCCGGGACTCTACTTTAGCCAGTGATTCGCAAAAAGGTATAACACTGCGAAACAGGAAATGCCCACTAAATATTTTCTCAAGAGTTAAAATATTGGAATATCACCTATTCTGCCCCTTAAACGTCTCAAAATCCCCCCTTTTTGGTGTACCGAGCGCTCTTTATTTCGCCAAAAAATGATTGTCACATTTAGGCCTCAAGACAACTCATAATGCCTAAATAAAACGCTCGAATCTCTCCGTCAGCAGCGCCTGTTTAAGAAGAGAAAAACTTCCGATGGATGGGGCCGGCGAGATTGATAACTATTTTTGTTTGTGGGACTATTTCGTCATGCATTTCTCCTCTGAACCCCTCATCACATGGACTGACAAAGGTCTCTACTGCGAAGCGGGTGGATTTTATATTGATCCACATCGTGCTGTAGATATTGCAGTGATTACTCATGCTCACAGTGATCACGCCAGACGTGGAAGTAAGCTCTACCTGACAGAAAAATCCGGCGTTGAACTTTTAAGAACGCGGCTAGGAAAAAATATTTCAGTGAAGAGCTTCCCTTACCGTGAAAGTTTTACTTTGGGTGATGTCACAGTAAGTTTTCACTCCGCAGGCCATATCCTCGGTTCAGCGCAAGTGAGAGTGCAAAGAGGATCGGAAGTTTGGGTCGCATCCGGCGATTACAAACGTGACTCGGATCCGAGTTGCGAGCCCTTTGAGATCGTCGCCTGTGATGCTTTTATCACGGAGGCCACTTTTGGTACTCCAGGATTTGTTTGGAAAAAAGATCAGCCTCACGGCGAAATGATCTATGCGTGGTGGAAAGAGAACTCACTTAGAGGATTGAATTCAATCGTGTTTGGTTACTCACTAGGTAAGGCGCAAAGAATCCTCGCCGAACTGGCACCTTTTCCGATTGATCACGTGATTATTCATCCTACAATTGTGGCCCTCACTCAATGTTATCGAGACGAAGGGAGAATTCTGGCCCAAACGATGACTCTCAAAGATAGAATAAAAGAAAAGAGCTTCCTTCGCGGTGAACTCATTCTTGCACCCCCTTCAATTTTCACG
>CANETG010000201.1 GCA_947440875.1 Bacteriovoracaceae bacterium | reverse complement strand
CTTACCGTTATTTTTTATGGGGGGGCGTGCTGGGCGTATTTAGCGATGCCTTTTCTTCCTCAACAGGAAAAATTTCTCTCAGACGCAACTCATGAACTCAACCAAAAGCTGGGTGCCACGGATTCTGAGATCTTGAGTGATGCAGTGGAGAGAATCAGCTGGGGAAGTGCTGACCCTTATATGACAATTGCTCCCCAAAAGAACGAGCATCGGTGAAAACTGATAAATCCCAAAACCGATAATCTTTACGATTAGTATCACTTTTGACGAACTATTGAACAATGCGGTCAACATACCGGTATGGCGGATTATTTTCCGTAGCTCCGCTTCGACGTAAACTAGCGCATCCGGTAGCGAAAAATATTGTGATGAAAAGAAGAATTAACCACCGCATAGAAACCCCCAAGAAAACTCATCTCTCCATTATGCACTTCAAATTCGCATTGTTGTTATGGATAATTATTTAACTTTTCAGTGTTTTAAGCGAATCACTTCAGCCTGAAAATTATCGACCAATTTTGAAAGCATTTGAGCGCTGAAAAGAAATTCGCCGGACGCAATCGTCCAGAAACTAGACACCGTCTAATTGGCCTACACCCGAGAAGTATTATAAACGGTGCTGGCTGGCCTCATCTTTGCTAGAAACGTTATAAGATGACTTTTTGTCGTCACTACGTTTCTTCCTCCCTGCAGTCTTTTTCAGTAGGGCGTGGGCTCGTTTGACAACTGAACTCTCTGGTCCGACAGTTTGCCCTTAAGAATTAACAACGGAGAATTGATGAAATATTTATTAATGCTACTTTGTCTTGTCTCAATGAATGCTTTTTCTTCAGAAAGAGAAGATTACGGAAATAGCTGCGACCGAATCGTTTCTCAAATCGCGGCAAAATACCGGGCCCTCTCAGAGATCAGCGCTCGTCTCATGGCCCTCAATCAAGACGGTCCGGAGAACTACTCTGTTGATTTTCACGAATCAGAGAACTGCGAAACAGTTGTCAGTGATTATCAGATCCTCATTCGCCAAAAAACACGCCACGAACAAGAGCTTCTTGCCCTCCAAAAAGAGAGACGAAAAATTTGTCCGAAAGTTTATCCGGAGTAAATTTTCCGCAAGGTGATTCGACAGCCTTTTTTAATTTTTCTTGCGTGATACCGATAATTTATTTCGGGTAGCACTTTCGACTTAGACTCAATCTAAAAACTTTTCATTTCGCACTGCGCTCAGGGGTAAAGAGTACCTTCTGCCCACGGTCATTCACAAAATCCTTATAAAATAAATTCAGTGTCTAATAGAAAAGGAGTTTCTATGAAAAAGCCTATGATGGGCCTCGCCGTTCTTTCTGTTTTATCTCTTCCGTTTTCCGTAACTGCTCACGATAAAATAGTGGGAGGCGAACCAGTGAAAGATCGCGCTGAAACTCCGTACATGGTTTCACTCAGTGGCTCATGCGGTGGGAGTATCATCGCACCAAAATGGGTTTTGACGGCCGCTCATTGTGCGGGCTATTTTCGTAACGTCAAAGGCGGAGTTCTGAGTCTGAATGAAACAGGTCACAACTATAAAGTAAAACGCACAATCAAACATCCGGGTTATAAATCATCAACGATGGAAAATGATTTCGCTCTCGTTGAACTTGACACTGAAATTGATTTCACTGCGACGGGACTGAAGCCTGTGAAACTCGCTGATGATTCTTTTGAGCGTGATGGTCATCAGGATCCTGGTCTTGATTCGACTGTCTACGGTTTCGGAAACATCAAAGAAGGCCAGTCAAACTCACTCAAGTTACTGAATAAAGTTGTCGTGCCGATTGTTTCAAGAGAGGAAGCCAACACTGACGTCGCTTACGGCGGAGATATCGATGGGACGATGATTGCTGCTGGCTACGCCACTGGTGGTAAAGATTCTTGTCAGGGCGATTCAGGCGGACCACTTGTTGTTTTCGATGACAGAAACGAGCCCGTTCAAATTGGTGTCGTGAGCTGGGGAACGGGGTGCGCGCGCCCTAATAAATACGGAATCTATTCGAATGTGAGCTCGGGTCACAAATGGATTCAGGATACGATGGCGGCTGGGAAATAAATTTTTCTTTAAGGGACCCTTCTGGGTCCCTTTTTTTTTGCTCACATGTCCTAAAATAAATGAACAGAGTCTCTCTGAACATTCTTATCCTTAGTGTATGTGAGAAGATAGTGACCATGGTTTTTCTGACGCTTTTTATACTGATTCTTTTTTCTCCTGCTGAAGCAAACCTTCATCCAGTTCGTTCCAATAAATCTTTATACGAATTCGGTGTCGTAGGTGGTGCTGGTTTCGTACCGGATTATCCAGCCTCAGATCAGGGGAGGATGAGGTACCTCGCGTTTCCTCTGTTCCGGTATCGCGGGATGAGACTCCGGTCTGATGAAGAAGATAATCTCAAAGCGCGTCTGTTCCTCAACCCACTTTATGGAATCGATTTCAGTGGCTCCGGAGCTTTCTCTGCCAACTCCGATGATAATGAGGCCCGCAAAGGAATGAAGGATCTTGATTGGATGGGGGAGATTGGTCCGCGGTTTTATGTCTTTCTCATGAAAACCGATAAACTTTGGATCAGATTTTTTCTCCCTCTCAGAATGGCATTTTCGACGGATCTCTTAAGTACTACTTACCAAGGATTAGTCCTTGCTCCCTCCCTTAGTACGCGTTACTACTTCGACGAGAGTAAGTTTAATTCAGTGATCCTTAACGTGACCCGCACCCACACAACTCATCAGGTTCAAGAATTTTACTTCGAAGTTCAAAACAAAGATGCGACCGCCGATCGACCTCGCTACGATGCTCGCTCTGGGTACATGGGAACAAGTGCTGCTCTTGCTTATATCTTTGAGAAAGATAAATTGGGTCTGGTTGGTGGAATCAGTGTGACGAGCTACAAAGGGTCAGCCAACGCAGGCTCACCCCTTCACAGGTCTGATTTTAACGGGGCAGCGTTCGTGGGATTCAGCTATCTTTTTTCTCAATCAGAAGAAAGAGGCTATCAGTGAGTGCGAGGGATCTTTACCCTAGGAAACATGATCGCCAGAGGCCAATGCGAGCAAAATGACGATCACAAATTTTGAGTTTTTCACGGGCCGAGTTCCTCTTTCAGAATTGAGCTACCCGGTCCGTAAAGAAGGAGTCGCACATCTTTTGTTTTCACATTGAAGTGCTTTTCAACATACTTCTCTAGTTCCCAATGTTCTTTGAAGCCGGGCTCCTCTTTGACTCGATTGAGATATTTTCTAACCGTATCAGGTTTTTTTCTGATCGGGCCGTTGCCTTTGAGGATGCCAGAGTAGGACGAAACAATTCTTATTTCATTCTTCTTAAAGCAGACAAAAAGATTGGCCTTGGTGGAATCCAGGGATAAGCAATACTTTCCAAAAACAGGGTGCCAAGAAGACATATCCTTCGTCAGTTGAAACGCCTGATTCAGTGTTATTTGATCTCCCGATTTCCGCGAGTTCACTTCAAATTTCGTCTCCCAATAAAATCTGGTTCCTTGGCAGGAAAGGACGAGAATAAGGATAGAGAAGTGCAGGACTTGCATGTCGATATCCTATAATGAACTTTGGTATTTAGGAATTGTGGACTGTGCTATAAAATTCACGGAAAAATGCTTCTTTTGGCCTTCAAATTTTGTTTTTGGAAAGAGGTCGCGGGCAAAATTCCCTGACTTATTCTTGCGGGATCAGTTTCCCTTTTAGGTAAAGCACCTGCTGGAAGTGTAGGCAGTACTAAAATGGGCATTTTTGAAAGTTTCCAAGTAGCTCTGCAATAATTTTAAATATTGATTGGCTTTTGACTGGTGTATTTTGTAAATTATGACCTCGATAGGTCCATTCTTCCGAGGTCGCTCATGCTTAAGCTGACAGTCACATGTCTGTTTTTTCTCTCTCTTTTCTCGTGTGGAGAGTCCCCACTTTTTAATCACAAGCTCGAGGCAAAAAATTTCATCAATAATCCGATGCTCTCTGAGAGTGATTCCTTAATTTTTAAAAAGACGAAGTTTGCTTTTGTCATTCAGTGGCAAGAGGGACCACAACTTGGGACTTCAAAATTTCTTCTCAGGTCCTGGAATCAAGATCTGGGATCGATGAACGGTCCTTACCAAGATCTCCCTAGAACTCTTCACGTCTTTCTTTGGATGCCCGCGATGGGGCACGGCTCAGCACCAGTGAAGATTAAGCGCGTGGGTGACGGAGAGTACGAAGTTTCTGATGTCCAATTCATCATGGGTGGAAAATGGGAAGTGAAGTTTCAGCTCAAAGACGGGAACCAAGTTTTTGATGAAAATCTTCTCTCTCTTTCTCTTTAGTTTCGTCTTCCTTCACTCAGAAGACGCATTGGCATCTTCTTGCTGCGTCTCTAACACGAGTGTTTCGAACCTCATGATTTTACCTTCTCGTTGGCAAGAAACATTCTCTCTTTCTCAGAGCAGAGTCATTGGTGATGTGAACGAAAAAGGGTCAAGTGTTTTTCGACGTGATAACAATCGCGACATTTTAAATCTCGCGAAACTTGATCTCGCCTACGGCTGGAGTCCAAGATACCAGTCGGGTCTTTCTCTCACATACCAGGGGCGTTCTCGAGACCTCAACGGAGAATCTTCTGAGTCCTCTGGATGGAGTGATATTGGGCTTTGGCAAGCGTATCAGATTATTTCATCAAAGCGGTTATGGGTTTTCAATTCACTGAATATTCCTACGGGGCGATCCATCTACAATACCCAGTCCAGTTTAGGCGTCGACGCTCGCGGATCAGGAACTTATCAGGTCGGACTTGGAATTTTCGCAATCCGAAACCTTAAAGAGTGGGACTTTATTTCTAGCTCTGAGATTCATCATTCGTTGGGAAGAACTTTTAATGAAGACGGCATTGAAACTCGGGCGAGTAGTTTTTGGGGAGCGAGTTTGAGTGGTGGCGTGGGATATATTCCCTGGCGTTCCAAAGCGCGCTACGGGCTTGGACTGACTCCGCGGTACGAGGAACCAAAAAACGTACGGGTCAATAAAACAAGAGTCGATGGCAAGAGCAGTTTAGTATGGGATTTATCGATTAATTATAGCTACACAATCAATTCTCAGCATTCGTTGGGACTAAGTTACATCGATCAAACAATTTTTGGGCCTGCAAGAAACACTGTGCTTAGCCGCCTCGTCATCTTTCAGTGGCAGACAAAGTGGGAACGATGAGCATCATTTTACGCCAACAATCAGTTCGACTATTTCTATCAACATGACCGCTGTCATGATCAATTAGCTGACGCCCTATCCTTAACCAATCCTTTGATGACGGCGATCATGGAGATGAGGTTTCTCGGTTGTTAAACTTAAAATGTGTT
>CANETG010000200.1 GCA_947440875.1 Bacteriovoracaceae bacterium | reverse complement strand
TCTCCGATGGTTTACGGCTTCATTAGAAAACGTCTGCGGGATTCGGAGGCCGATGATTTCTATCAGAAAGTTTGGCGCCACCTTCACGAAAAACGTGACGTTTATAAAGGGCAGCCGTTTCTGCCCTGGTTTTTTGTCCTCATTCGGCATCTCTTGATCGATGAGTACCGCTCCCTCGGCCGAAAAAAAGAGCGGCCGATGCCGGACGAGTACATCGACCGGATGTATGAAAAATCCGTTGGCACTTCGGAAGATGTGGAAGAGCTTCTGAACAAGCTTTCTTCGGAAAGTGCTGATCTTGTTCGTAAGTATTATCTAGATGAAGTGAGCTACGAAGAACTGGAAAAGGAGAGTGGGTTGTCACAAACTAACCTCCGGCAGCGTCTTTCCAGAGCGCTCCGGTCCCTCCGGAAAGGTGATGTATGAGAAAAGACCTTTTTACTTTTTTAATTTCTCCCGAAGCTCCTCCAGAGAGTCTTAACCTCACCGTGAAAAAAGACATCGAACTGTCGTTCCGAAGAACCGAAATCATTTTGAAATTTATCGGCTACCAAATTCTTGGAGCCTTCTTTTCACTTTCTTTTTGTCCGCAGTTTGGTCTTGGGATGGATACGGGCCATAATATTTCCCACTTCTTCATGCAATTTGGAATGTGGGCCTGTGCCTCGTTTTGTGGGGCGCTTTTTCTTTCTTCGGGAGCTGCCGTTGCCTTTTTGGGAATGAAAGGCGAAGAACTTTGGTGGGTGTGGAGACGGTATCAATATCAAATGATCGCTCTTCCGGCGGTCCTGTGGGCGGGGCTTATGTTATTCTCCCCATCAGGAGCGGATTTGAGTTTTCATCTTTGGTGGATAGCGGCTGCGGTCGTGACGGCGGGGATATTATTTACTTTGAGAATGCGAATCTACTCTTCGTTTCAAATGAATGCTGCTCTGTGACCTCCGGCGGTGGAGGTCACAGAGCGTCAGTCTCTAAACGTCTGAAGGTACACAAATTTTAAGTATCTCATTTCAGTCAGTGCCATCGGGAACGGATGATCTTCTGGCTGCCCTTTGACGAGCATTACTTTTCCTCTACGACGAGATTTCGAAAGTGCTTCTTGGACGATTTCCATGAATTCATCAAAGCTGATGTGGCCTGAGCAGCTTGAGGCGGCAAAGAATCCACCATCTCTTACGAGCTTTAGTGAGTCAGCGAAGATCTTAATGTACGCCTCTTTGGCAGTTTCACGCGCTTTCTGATTGGGAGCAAACGAAGGGGGATCGGTGATGACGATATCCCAGGTTTTCTTTTCTTTCTGGGCGTTTTCTACAAACGCAAACGCATCCTCGCAAACTGCATTGTGCAGTTCCGGAGAAAGAAGATTGATATCCCAGTTAAGTGATGAGGCTTTGATTGCGTGAGGAGCGATGTCGACAGTGGTAACGTGTTTGGCGCCGCCAAGACCCGCATACACTGAAAACCCACCCGTATATCCAAAAAGATTTAAGAGAGTATGGTCTTTAGCAACTGAGCGGATGAAATTTCTGTTTTCTCTCTGATCCAGAAAAAAACCAGTCTTCGCGGCATCGATAATATTCGTGCGGAATTTTACTCCGTGCTCAAGGAACTCGAGATCAGTGAGGTTGTCACATTTTCCGGCGAGGATCAGCCCTTTCTCTTCTTCTTTGTTTTTTCTTTTAAAATAAACGCATGAAACCGGAATCACTTCTTGCTCCATAAAGTATTCCGCGATTGCTTCTTTCTTCCAGAAAGCTTCTGCAGCAGTTCCGTCGAGTTTTAAAACCAGCACTCCGTCATAAAAATCCGCGACAACTCCCGGAAGCTCATCACCTTCGCCGTTTAAAACTCGAAGACATTTATTCTCAAGAGTGAGGAGATGCTTTTTATTATCAATCGCCCGGCGAATGCGTCTAACAACCGTATCATCGGATAATTTTTTATCTCCTAGAGTGACAACACGGAAAGCGAGATTAGTTGAAGTTGAATAAAACCCATGGGCAAGGACCTCACCCTTCGTACCTGATAGGATGGCGTAAGATCCATCCGGAACTTTTAATTTCTCTACAACGTCAGCAAAGACCCACGGATTTCCACGCTTAATATGCTTAGAAACATCACGGACAAGTTTTAACCGGACAACTTTGGCCGACTCAAAATATTTCACGCTTTCACTCCCTTTAGGAACCACGTCACTTCATGCTTGTTGTGATGAAGATGAACAATACGGGAGCCAGGGATCTCAAGAAACTTGAGTGTGTTTTCCCAGTCGGTTTCCGCCTGATATTTAATAGTGCAGACAAAGTTCTTCACAGTACCCGCCGCTAGAAATTTCTTCACCAGGGTTAGGAGCCTCTCCGGATAACAAATGATATCCGAGCAGAACCACTCGATCTCACCAAAGTCTTTGGGATCAAGACCAAAGGCACTCTCTTTGCGGAACTCAATTTTACCCATGTTCATGATTCTATTTTCGATGGGCGCCTTGTCGACACTGACTGTTTTATCAAATTCAAGTGTACGAAGAACCCATGTCCACCCGCCGGGGCACGATCCGACATCAATTGATGTTCCGCCATTCAATGCCTCAGGCGCGTAGACCGTAAAAAATTCCCAGAGTTTTAAGTAAGCGCGCGACGGCGGCATTACCTTATCCTCCTGAAAATCCATCTCACCCAAAGCAAAAGGCGAAGAAGTCGTTTGAGATGCGAGAATGATATTTGTGTCCCACAAGGTCCAAAAGCCCATCGGCTTTTCAGGCAAAGGGTGGCGGAAGGGAATGGGTTTTGTGTTGAACTTCGGCAGTTCATCCTGAATGAGCTGCGCCCGACGGTGATTGGCGACAGTAAAAAGTCCCCAATTGCGGCCGCGCTCTTTGAGTTTTTTTACGCCATCGTTAATCGAAGTAATTTCTATTGTTTCCAGATTCCGCGCCGTCATCTGCGCCCAGATCAAGTCAGGCCCGTCACCTTCTACGAGGTAAAAGCGGTCTTTTTTTTCATGAATTTTCACACATCGGAGCTCGAACTCTTTTTCAAGCTCCTGGCTGAAGTCATGGATGGCGAGATAACCAGTAAAATGCATTCACACTCTATACACCAAAGACCCGTCATGTTAATAGTGCGCCCTATATGAAAGAGCTGAAAAAAAATCAAGAAATGAAGGTTTATGGTCGCCACGCGGCCTTAAAGCTGTTCGAAAAGCGTCCCCAGGACATTATCCGGGCGTATATCACTCAGGATGGGGTCTTTGAGTACAAAAAGATGATCCGCTATCTGGTTGATCAAAAGCTTGCTTATCACGTGGTCACCTCTGAAGAGCTCGATAATATTTCTAAGGCCACTCATCATGAAGGTGTCGTTCTTTTGGTGAAGACCAAGCCATTTGCGACTGTGAAAGATCTCATGACTAAAGAGGGGAGAGTTTTTATCCTTGCTTTAGAAGAAGTGGAAAATCCTCATAATCTCGGTGCCATCATGAGGAGTGCTGCTCACTTCGGCGTGACGGGAATAATTTATCTCGCTAAAGTTCCCGTCGCTAATTCTGCGGCGGCGATTCGCACCAGTGAAGGCGGATCGGAAAGTGTTCCTGCTGTTCACGTGAGTGATTGGACCGAAGTGTTTAATCTCGCAAAAAATAATAAGTATAAAACTTTCTCCACTTCGTCCCACGAAGGGAAATCCCTTTTTCAGGTGAAGTTCCCCGAGAAGTCAATCGTCTTCATGGGTGCCGAAGGAATGGGTCTTTCTGAAAAACTCTTAAAGAAGATGGAAGAACTGATCTCTATTCCGGGTACTGGGAACGTCGAAAGTCTCAACGTATCCAATGCCACGACGGCCATTCTTACAGAGTGGTTCCGCCAGAATAGTTAGCTCGCTCTGAATGGGTGGCAAATGCTAGCTCGAAACTATTTCTGCCAACATCGCCGAGGATTCAGGACATCTCTCACGTGATGGAAAAAACCTAAACCAGAGAAGTTGCACTGAGTCCTGTTTCTTTGAGGTATTGCTCAATCACTTTTTTTGAAACTCTTTTCCCGTGATCTTTCTTCGTAATAGCAACAATTGATCCTCCAAAGCCCCCGCCCGTTAAGCGAGCTCCGTAGCATCCGGAGTCTAACAGACAAAGATCAACCAGACGATCAATTTGGGGTATTGAGACTTCGTAGTCATCTCTCATTGATCTGTGAGATTCCACAAAGAGTTTCCCCAAGGTGTGAAGATCTTTTTCTTTCAATGCTTTCACAGCTGCGTGGACTCGCTCGTTTTCTGAGACGACGTGATGCGCCCGCCGGGCCAGGATTGGGGGAAGTGTTTTGGATTTCAGAGTCGTTAAATCAATTTCTCGAAGCTCTTTAATGCCGAGGAGTGCGCACGCCTCTTCACACTGAGCTCGCCTTTGATTATAACCCCCATCCGCGGCCGATAATTGATGAGAAAGGCCCGAGTTAATAACGATGAGATCCATGACATCAAGGGGAAGAGTGATTCTCTCAAAGGAGAGATTTTTTGTATCTAGGAATAAAGCTTCACCATTTTTGGCAAGCCTCACGGCCATCTGATCCATGATCCCGACCCGTGCACCGACAAATTCATTTTCAATTCTCTGTCCCATGAGTGCGAGATCTACGTCATTGAGATCTATTTGGAACGCTTTTCTCAAGGCCTTGAGAAAACTAATTTCTAAAGCAGCACTTGAAGAAAGTCCTGATCCTTCGGGCATCGTCGAATGAATATTTGCGTGGAAGCCACTGATCCTTCCTTTCTCACTCAGAAATTTAGTTCCCCCTTGGAGGTAGTCAATCCAAGTGCCCGTCTTTTTTTCAAGACCCAAGGTGTACGTAAAATCACGATTGCCTGAACTTGTCACATGGGCGGAGTTTCCGCTTTCTTTGGTGAGTCTCACTTCAGTGAATTGAGGAATGGCGGTCGGAAGCACCCATCCCCCATTGTAGTCAGTGTGCTCACCGATAAGGTTCACTCGGCCATGCGCTCTTTCATGGTAGACTTCACTCATAGAAAACCCGCAACATTCACCGCTTTTAATTCTTTTGCTTTTTCTTCCGGAAGACTGTCGTTCACAAAAATGCCTGCACCAAGTTCTGTTCCCGCCAGGTATTTTAAACGCTCTTTCGTACGGTAGGGTGGTGTGAATTGGAGATAGAGATGCGCAGAAGGGTAATCGTTCCCGTCGACGGGTGCTTGGAAAAGAGTCATGAGATACGGAAAAGGTCTTCCCCAGAGATGATCAAATTTGAGAAGAAGAGTTTTGAGCACGAGCGCCATTTCTATTAACGTTTTTGGATCCATCTCGTGGAGATGCTGGAAAGATTTTTTGGGAGCTATCCAAGTCTCGTAGGGGTAGCGAGCAAAG
>CANETG010000199.1 GCA_947440875.1 Bacteriovoracaceae bacterium | reverse complement strand
CCCTAAACCTGGCCCAGGAATGAAAGTCACGGAAGAAAAAATTCGCGCCAAGGGGATTGAAGTCTTCATCGACACGAGCTCAGACTCCTCGTTAGCGACCTGGACCTCGCCGGAAAATTTTGCGAGTCGGGTTTCTTATTCTGCTCGAGTTGATTTAAAGCCCGTCATCTACAAGAACATACCGAAAGACTTCTCTGAAACTTATCCCAAGGGCCTTGAGAAATTTCTTAAGCTCCCGAAGCTGCTTCCCGAAGACGAAGAGGCCATCCGAGTCTTGGAAACGGCAATCTTAGAGGGGACTGAAGACAAGACCAGTCTCGTTCGGAAAATTTATTACTACGTGGAAGAAGAAATTCAGCGCAACACCGCGATCAAAACGATCCATGAGACACTGAACTCGGGGAAAGGTTCTCCGCTCATCAAGGCGAAGCTTTTTAACATCATGGCCCGAAGGAAGGGTGTGCCGTCGAGAATCATTGTGATGGTCCGGATGCCAAGTCTCAAAGCAAAAGAAGAAACGAAGCTCCGGTTCACATTCGCCAACGAAGTTTTCTTGGGCAACAAGTGGATTCCGATTGATACTAACCGTGGTCACTTCGGCGAAAGACCGGATGACTTCATGGTGATCCACCGGAATTACGATGACGTTGACCGCTACATCTCTCGCAAAAATGTGGTTTATACAATTCACGCAGAACGAGCGCGGATCAATCGCTACAATAAAGCGGAGTTTAAAAAAGAAGTCGTGAAAACGGATTCGATCTTCGGAAAGCTTTCGCTTTATCGTCTCCCGATTCCGCTCCAAAATATGTTCTCGACGATTCTTCTGATACCGATCGGAACACTTGTTCTTTCGATCGCGAGAAATATTATTGGAATTCCTACTTTCGGAATTTTTACACCGATCCTTTTGACTTTATTTTTTAAAGAGACTTCGTTTGGTTTCGGGATGGTCTTTTTCCTGGCCGTGATCGCCGTCGGCATCGGGCAGAGGTATTTCCTCGATAAATTTTATCTCCTCGCTGTCCCGAGGCTATCGATCATCTTGACGCTCGTGATTCTCATCATGATTGGCTATTCGTTCCTGAGTAACGATCTCACCGCAACGACGAATCATCTTTCATTCTTTCCCATCGTGATTGTGACGACAAATATCGAGCGCCTCTCGATCATGATTGCCGAAGAAGGGCTGGTGAATACACTCAAGACCTTAGTCGGAACTCTTGTGATCGCCATCTTGGGTTACATGCTCTACATGATCCCAGCACTTGAAATTTTTATGTTCACCAATCCTGAGTGTCTCTTCACTGTGATTGGTCTTCTTGTCTTGATCGGAAAATATAAAGGGTACCGGATTTCTGAGTTTATCCGCTTCCGTGATCTCGTCCGTCAGAAGAAGAAAAAAACCGCTGAGAATGGGGAGATTCCCTCCGTATGATTTTCCGAGACCTTCATGAAATGGGAATTCTCGGCATCAACAACAGAGTTGGTCGCTACATTCTTCGCCACAACAAACGTGCGAACTATCCACTTGTGGATAATAAAGTTCTGACTGCCGAGAGAGCCGAGGCGTGGGGAATTGCCATGCCGGAAAATTATCTCGTGATAGAAAACTACGGCTCGCTCAAAAATCTTCATCAAAAACTACAGGCGTATTCTCATTTTGTGATTAAGCCCGCCAATGGTTCCCAAGGTAATGGAATTATCGTCATTAAAGAAATTGTCCGCGAAGAAAAAAACGGTGAGATTCGTTTTCTTTATCGGAGATCAAACGACAAGCTGATGGAGATTGAAGAAGTAAAGCATCACATCTCGGGAATTCTCTCAGGTCTTTATTCTCTATCTGGTCAGAGCGATATCGCTATCATCCAGGCAAAAATTGATAAGCATCCTATATTTGATAATTATACTTTTGGCGGAATTCCCGATATCCGAGTGATTGTTTTTGAAGGTTTTCCGGTGATGAGTATGGTTCGTCTTCCGACCAAATCTTCTGATGGAAAAGCGAATCTTCACCAAGGTGCGATTGGTGCTGGTCTCAGTATGAAAAATGGCTGGACGACGAATGCGGTGATTAAGAATCAGGTCATCGATACTCATCCAGATACCGGACATAATCTTTCGGGACTTAAGCTCCCTTTCTGGAAAGAAATTCTCGAACTCGCGGCCCGATGCTACGACATGGTTGAGTTAGGTTATTTGGGAGCAGATATTGTGCTTACTCCTGATCAGGGTCCAATTCTTCTGGAGCTCAATGCCCGTCCTGGACTGGCGATTCAGATCGCCAATCTTGAAGGACTTGTTCCGAGACTTGAAGTCATCCGCAATGATGCGCCTAAAAATCTTCTCGCGCGAGAGCGGGTTGAGTTTTCGATGGAGCGCTTCTAATTTTTGTCATCAAGACACTGATCTTGGTTCTAATGGCAAAGGATTAAAATCTTTAAGCAAATCAAAATGATTAGTCTAAAATTTGCTGGGAATTTGGAGAAATCCTGAAGATCCTGTCTGATTGTTTTGCTCGGTCAGGCGATATTTCTGCCTGCTCCTTAGTTTAAGAGACCTCTCGCTATAATAAGCTTGGGGGTATCTATGAATAAGACCATTCTTCTGACTCTGATTTTTCTCGCTAGCTGTGCTAGCCCGAAAAGATTTCCCGCATTTCAGGAAACAAAACTTCCTACTGCTGAAGAATTATTCCTGGTGGGAAAATTTCAAGTGAAGAAAAAAGTCTACCTCCTCATGGACGAAAACAATTACGGTAAGGATCTCGATCTTTCGGAAAGACGCCCAGTTGTGCCTTTAGAAGGCACGGTCTTTGAAGAAAAGTATGGACTGCCGGAGCATCGCTTATTCGCGAACTTTTTCCACAAGGGTAAGTTTTGGATCGCTCGAGTGCCGAAAAAAGCGGTGGAAAAAGTCTATGTTCAGCTTTCTTATTTCCCACCCATCCTCGCCGGTAAATACGTCGCCGCTCACTCACTCATTCGTTTTGAGTTAAACGAGTCAACTCCGCTTCGGTTAGTAGCAGAGATGCCGACCGTTGAACAACATCAGGCGCTTCAAAAAGCCTCGCCTGAAGAACGCTTGGATCTTTTACCGGAAGTTCTAAGTGGAGAAGATCCTCAGTACCAAGTTGTGAATATCGCCATGTCGGCAGAAGCTCAATGGACCAAGGACGATCCGAAGAAGGAGTACAACCTTGTCCGTGGGAAACACGGTGCTTTCACTCAGATCATCCGTATCGTTTCTATGGACTCGCGCTTAAGAGAGTTCTTTAAGTCGGGAAATCCCGTGAACCAGTTTGAGATGAAAGGTCTGAAACGTACGGATGGAATTCTCACTGAGGCCATTCTGAGCAGCCAGCGAGATGGTATTAGTAAGCTCTACGATACGCTTTGGTATAACTGCACGACCATGGCCTTCGACATTCTCGAACGCGGAGAAGGCTCTAAGGATAAGCGGTTCGGTTTCGTGCGCTCTTTCATGCAGCGACGAATTCCGGTGATAGCGCCGGATAAGATCAAGTCCTACGGGGATTTAGAAGTCGTCCCAATGAGCATGGATGTCTCTTTAAAAGATGAAATATCTCTGGTCTTCCAAGAAGACATTGTGAAGGCCAAGCGTCCTCTCTGCCCAGAGAGTATGAAACCAAAACTCTGTGCGACCCTCCAGCGGACGGAGCAGTCACTCCGAGAGTGGGGTATGGTTTCGGAATAAAAAAAAAGCATGCTTCCTTTTGATTCCTCTGAACCACTAGCTCTTAATCTAAAAAAAAATCCTGACCTTTGGAAAGAGGTCGCCTTTAATCTTTGTCGTAAGCATAAAATTAGAACTTCTGAATTCACTCCATTCAGTTCAGGCTCGGCCCTTGTTGCTGCCGTTTCAGATAAGGCAGTCATAAAAATTCTTCAACCTCCTTGTCGTGGAGAATGGAATGCTGAACAATGGGCTCTTTCAAAGATATCGCCTCTCTCAAATAATCTCAGTATTGAGATTCCCAAACTTCTTGCAGCGGAAATCGATGAGTCGGGTTGGTCATACATCATCATGTCGAGAGTTCCGGGTATTCAACTAGATCAAGCATGGCAATCGATCACGCAGGAGAATCGAATGACGCTTATGAATGAGATAGGGCGACTCATGGCATTTGTGCACCAAAAATCATTGGTCGACAATCATCCTGAGTCGTGGAATTCCTTTCTCTCAACACAGAAAGAAAAGTGTCAGGAACGTCATCGTCAATTGAAGATGCCGGATTGGTTTGTAGAAGAAATTCCTGAATACCTCGGTAAACTTTCTACAATCAATTTTCGTCCCGTCCTTCTCACCGGCGAGTATACTCCATTCAATCTTCTCGTGACGGAAGTGAATAGTCATTGGAAGCTAACGGGTATGATCGATTTCGCTGATGCCTTCGTGGGGGATCCTGAATATGACCTTATAGGTCCTGGTGTTTTTTTGGGGGGCGGAGATTCGGAGTTAATTAATAGTCTTTTGGAAGGTTATGGATTGAAAATGAATCCTAGGCTCCGTCATCGACTGATGTCTCTTCATCTTCTTCACCGCTTTAGTAATTTTGAAAAGCAGATTTCACTTCAAGGTTGGGAATTGAAAGCGAGTAGTCTGGAAGAACTTGCTACGCTCTTATCGCCCTAGATTCGTTCGAGAGCTTCATAAAATTCAGGGACAGTTTGCGAAAGTAAAAGAGTCCTCCTCATCGCTTCACCGTTTTCAATCCCTTCAAGCATATTTCTCGAAACAGATTTACTTTGTTTGAGTAGGCCTCGCATGGAGATTCCGCACTGTTCGAGCTCTGCTCGATACTCGGCGAAGAATTCTTTCATTTTACGAATGCGTCTTTGATCATCATTATGATGAAAGCCTTGACGGTAATCTTGCGCCATCCACGGAAGTTTTAAAGCTCCACGCGCGACCATCACTCCGTGGCATCCTGTTTCTTTGAGCATGCGATCCACATCACTTGTTTCCCAGACGTCACCATTACCAATAATCGGAACCTGAGAAATCTTCACTGCTTCGGCGATAAATTCCCAACGAGCGGGCTCTTTGTACATCATGTCGCGCGTGCGTCCATGAACGGTAATCATCTCCACACCTTCGTCGTTTAGTAATCTCACGGCATCAAGAAACGTGTCTGTGTTGTGATAACCGATTCTCATCTTGGCCGTGAATCGACCTTTAAAGGTGGAACGAATATCTTTGATGAGACCACGAAGACCAACTAAATCCTGAAGGAGAAAAGATCCGCCCTGATTTTTCACGACTTGATTCGAGGGACAACCAAGATTCAAATCTAGCCAAGGGATACCAAGATCCTGAACGTCTTGAACCATCTGCGTAGTGAACGCTCGGT
>CANETG010000198.1 GCA_947440875.1 Bacteriovoracaceae bacterium | reverse complement strand
GGCATTTTTTCTGAAGAACTTAAGAATCCCTATCTCCCCGCTCTCTCTGGTCCCTCTGTGGGTAAGCTTAGACTCAGAAGAAATTTAAAAGATGAAAATCTAAAGCTCGAATCTCGATTTAGCTTCGATGGAGTTTTTCCTCTGGATTCTGAGCACACATATGCTGGCAAGTGGCAGTTTTCATTCTCCGATTCAAAGTGGGAGACTTCATTTCTCACACCGAGAAGGGAAGTGAGTTTTTTTCGACGCTCGATAATTGATATTCCTAAGGGGGAAGTTGTTCAGTTCATCGAAGAAACTGGATTCGACGGGATCGACATCAATCCGGCGATGAAAGTGCAAATGACATGGCCGCAGTTTAGGGCACTGACTTTTCCGCACTACTACTCTTCTAAAATTGTTATTAAGGATTGTCTTCAAGGGGAGTCAAGGGTCAGTGGAACATTATTTCATGGCCACACTCCACTCGAAAGATTCTACCAGTTGGATCTGAAGGGCGCTGGTGAACTGAAGTTTGATTACATGGCAAAAGATAAGGTAGAGAACGTCTCGCTTGTGTCGAACAAGTTTCAATGGTCTCCTGGCTTCCTCTTTTTTGGTCCATTATTTTCTGCTGAAGGTGGAATCCTCACAGGAAAAGTTGAAGGCAAATGGGCCGGAACTTGGAACGAGGGAACTTGGCTAACTCAAATGAAACTCTCTACGCTCAAGATTCCAAAGGGAGATTCACTAAGTTTCATCCAGAAAATGTGGAGTGAATTTGCACTAGATGTCACTGCTGCTCCTGATCAGACTTGGAATGTCTCCCTGAAAAATAAGACCCTCAACTTAAGCTCCTTAACCGTAGACGGAGTCGAGCCTGCCAAGCTCTCGGGCTCAGTGTCACCTGCCAAAAAATCCTATCTTATTCTCAATTACCCAAAAAACAAAAAGTGGAAGCCTGTCCGTAAGGATCTTCCCGAATTTACCTGGTGAACACATGAATGATTCTCGACCGATTGTTTGGAAAGATCATAAGCTTTATCTCTTAGACCAAAGGCTTCTTCCCCACGAAGAAAAGTTTGTTGAGGTTTCTGACCTTGGCGCCTGTGCCGCCGCGATTAAAGATATGGTTGTGAGGGGGGCTCCGTGTATTGGCTTTACTGCAATCTACGGAATGGCCCTTTGGATAAAAGGACAGGAAGTCTTATCTTTAGAAAAATGTCGATCTGCATGCGATGAAATGATCGCAGCTCGTCCCACGGCAGTGAATTTATCTTTTGAAGTAAACCGTTGCTTTGCATTGATGAAGGCAAGTCTCGATAAAAAAGAATCGCGCGAAACTATTTACCTCGAACTCGTTTCATTCGGTGATCTCCAAGTTCAGGAGAGCCACCAGAAAAATACGAGGATGGCAGAAATTGGTTTTGAAGAGCTGAAGAAAAAAGTGGGCGATCGTAAGTGGAATTTGATGACTCATTGTAATACAGGTTTCCTTGCCTGTGGAAGCCTTGGGACAGCTTTGGGAGTGATCTCATACTCTCATTCCAAAGGTATGGTTGAGCATGTCTACGCGGATGAAACGAGACCTTATATGCAGGGCACTCGCCTGACTGCCTATGAGCTTCAAAAAGAACAAATTCCCTATAGTATTGTCGTTGAAGGGGCCGCCTCGTATCTGCTCTCACACGGAAAAGTAGATGCCATATTTGTGGGTGCTGATCGAATCGCCGCTAATGGTGATACGGCAAACAAAGTAGGAACTGCAACTCTTGCCATTGTGGCAAAACACTACAAAATTCCTTTTTACGTCGTGGCCCCTGTTAGTTCCTTTGATGTTTCTATCTCCGATGGAAGACATATTGAAATTGAAATGCGTGCTCACTCTGAAATTACAGAATTTCGCGGCCAGAGAGTCGCTCCTTTGGGAGCAATTTCGGTCAATCCAAGTTTTGATGTCACCGATCATTCTTTCATCACTGGAATCATCTGCGAGAAGGGTCTCATCGATCCCTCTCGTCAAGGTGATTTAGTGAAGGTCGTGAAGTCATGATCCAAAAAGATATCCGTGCCTCAATCGACATAGGTTCGAATAGTGTTCTTCTCCTCGTGGCCGAAGTACAAAACGGTAAGCTCCGTGAGCTCAGTCGTAGAAGCGAAATCACTCAGCTCGGTAAAGAGCTCGATAAGAACAAGGCATTCCACTCAGAAAGTATGAAGGCAACGTTCGAAGCACTAAAATCTTACGCTCATGATTGTGGAGATCATGGAGTCAAGCCTGAGAACGTGATTGTGACCGCTACAGAAGCCTCCAGAGTTGCGGATAATGCCTCAGATTTTTTTCAAAGAGTGAGAGAAGATCTCGGTTTGAGTATTCAGATTATCAATCCGGAAGCAGAGGCTTACTATTCTACCAAAGGTATCCTTTATGATTCCAAGTTTCAAAGTGAAGTCATAACCATCATGGATATTGGCGGGGCATCGACGGAACTAATAAAAGTGAATACTAAAACGAATCAGATCCTTCAAACAATAAGTATGCCTGTTGGTGCAGTTCGCGCGACGCAATGGTTGGAGGATCATCTCTTCGTTCAAAATTTACAAAAATTGTTCGTCGACTTTAGAACCGAAATTGATAACTTCCAAACCCGTGAGCTCTTTTGTGTTGCAGGAACGATGACTTCTCTCGGAAATATGCAGCTTGATCGGAAGGAGTTCATTGAAGATGACCTTAACGGAATGGTGATGAAATCTGAAGACGTCGACATTCTTTTTAAAAAATATTCAGACACCAAGGCTTCTATTTTTCTTTCTGAATTTCCGTTTCTTCAAAAGCGCTCCCAAAATATTCGAGGCGGACTCCACGTAGCCTATCATTTTATCCACAGGCTTCTGGCCCGCGAAATAACCATTTCCACTTTCGGGCTTCGATATGGCACGATACTAGAAGGTAAGATAAAAAAGGAGCACCTATGGAAAGCCTTATAAGCAAAGGCTCTCACGAAGTTTTGTTCAGAGAAGGGGAAGTCGCTCAGTCACTTTACATTATCAAGCGCGGGCAGATTCTTTGTCTGAAACTTTCCAAGGACCGTCTTATTCCTGTTTTTCGTGCACAGGCCGGTGACATTATTGGTGAAAATGCGATTATTACTTCGAGTGCATATGGTTATTCGGCAATAACACTCACAACTACTGAGCTACTGGAGATTCCTTCCGAAAGTTTTAAGCAGATCATGGCAAAATCCCCATCATGGTTGATGGACCTGACTGGCACAATGGTTCAGAGATTTGAAAATACTGCGAATTTGATTGCTGAGAACCGAGTTTTCAACGACTCAATTCTCAGCGAAGAGGATTTCCCATCTTCGCTCGAAGTGGAATTTAAAAAATTACTTAATTAATAGAACTGAATAATGCGATTGCGGTGTAAAGAGAGTGCTAAATCAAGAACCTTTTGCTGGGCTCTGGTGCACTCGTTACGATTGCTAGAAAGATCTTTATTCATAATCTCAAAAGCTCTCACTGCCATCTCTCTCGGAAGTAATCCCAAGGCACGGCGCTGATTTTTCGCATGCACGAGACTAAGAGCAAGTCCAAGAATCGCTGGCTGAACTTGTGAGACAACCGTTTTAAGACCTGACTCATCAAGATCCCAGATACTTTCAAATGAAATACAAGACTCAGTCAGCTCTTTAGCAAGGGTGGGATTCCTCAAACGTAAATTCTTCAAAAGCTTCGCCTTATCAGCAGCATTCATCTGCTGAAGAAGCTCGATTACCTGGCCTTTACCATTGATAAAAATACCATTTTCGTTTGTCTTTGCGCTCATTGAGTCTCCTTTCGCGGATCAAAATGCAGGTGTGCTGGGTTTATGTTTGGATTCGGCTCATCTTAACGTCATAGTCTTGCTGAGCTCTTTCCAGCGACTCTTTGAATTTTTCATCTTGCTTGGCAATCAATTCTTCGTTATTCAGTTGATGAGTAGTGATGGTTTCTTTATGCGAGGATTTAAGATCAGAGAGTAGTTTTTCGTAGCGCTTATTTTCTTCTTCGATCTTATTATTGAATTGATTCCTTACTTTACTAAGTTGAAGCTCTGCTCCTGTCTTTTCTTTCTGCATTTGTACTTCATAGTCCTTCTTCATCTTCGTAATTTCTTTATCGCTTTTGTCACGAGTCTTTTTCATCTCAGTCTCAACCTCGTCGCCCATTTTACGGAGCTCTAAAGTGTGCCTCTTAGTGATTGCTTCTTTTGCTTGATTGAGTTTGGCAATGTCAGTCATGGGCAACTTTTCCTTGTTGATGAAAGCTAATGCCTTTCGTGGCATTATTCATTATCATACGAATGTGTACCGACCTCTCACAAGACGGGCAAAAATTGATTAGTACCGGAGAGGCAAAAAGTGCCTATGAAACTACAGCGAACTGACTTTGAACAATTTAAGACCTGGCTCGACCTGGATATCAATTCGATAGCGTGGGAGGGGAGGTATGCTGACTCATTCAGTGGTTTCTGGAATTCGTTTTTTAAAGACGAGATCGGACCTTTGGAATTGGGTGAGCGCTTTGACTTCGCCAAGAAAATTGCCAAGTCTGGTCCACTAATCTCCTGGCTCTCCTGGCTTTATGAAAAATTTATCGTTTACTGCTTCATTCATATGGGCTTCTCGGTTCGTGAGATATCTTTGAAGTTTGATCTGCAGGAAAGATATGTCTCAACTCTTCTCCGTGATCACTTCATCAAAGTGAGCCCCATTTATGAAGATCTAATTAACGATAAATTTCAAATTAGTAATGTGAATTCTGAAAACCTTTTCATTAAGTACCTAGAGATCGAGACCTTCCTCGGGACTGATGCCCGTTTGAAAGGAACTTTCGACGATGACATCCTAGCGAATATGGAAGTGACTCTCTATCCGGACTGGCCAAATCTTGTGAAAGAACTCCGTAAGGATATCCTGTCTCTTAAGATGGACTTCGAAAATCTCAGGAGAAGAGCTTCGTTCAAGAAGCAAGTAAAGTTCATCCAGGAAGTTATCATCCTCCTGCTGATATTAAGTCTAATTGTCTTCGCTCTCAAAAATACCAACAAGTGGTACGAAGATTATCTCGTGAATAAGATCACCTTATTCGAACCCAATTTTTTCTGGCTTGATAAGTCCCTCACCTATCAAGAACAAGATCTTCTCGCAAAACAACAAATTGATCTCTCAAACAAAGAGCTCGACGAACTCGAACGTCTAGAAGCGCAGTCTCTCTTTTCGGAAGAGCGAACCGAAACTCGCTACGACCCTGAATCAGATGTGGTTGTTCTTGATTCCGTCGAGGCAGTTCCCAAAACTTTCAGTGAGGCAGAAACCGAGCAGTCTGAGTTTGAAGAAAATAAGAAAGGTGGATACCGCGATAGTTCTTACGCCTCCGAT
>CANETG010000197.1 GCA_947440875.1 Bacteriovoracaceae bacterium | reverse complement strand
CTCGTGGCAATTGTCGTTGTTGTCGCCATGCCTGCTGTAACGGGTGCATTCAATTTTGGACCAATGTTTAAAACATTAGGAAACCTCATTGGTTGGAGTGTTCTACTTTTTATTTTTTCAATTTACCTTTCTTGCGTTTATCGCTTTGGACCCTGTCGAAAAAAAGCCAAGTGGAGATGGGTAAGTCGAGGATCAATCATTGCTTCCGTTCTTTGGGCAGTCACATCACTTTTATTTTCCTGGTATGCTTCAAACTTTGCTGACTTTAATAAAACCTACGGAACTCTTGGAGCAGTTGTCGTTCTCATGACGTGGTTTTGGATTTCGAGTTACATCATTCTTATTGGCGGAGAAATAAATTCAGAGCTCGAAAGACAAACTAAGAAAGATACAACAATCGGCGCACCCAAACCGTTAGGCTCACGTTCAGCCCATTCCGCAGATACTGTGGGACCTAGCGCAGACTGAAGCTAAACGTTCAAGACTTTTTGAAAGCATCGTTACGGTGAGAGAACTTCTCGATAGAAGGTAAGTTTGATTCCTTTTCAATGATGAGTCGCGCCCCACGTTTGTAAGTCAGATAAGTCCACGCCCACTGAAAGATCACAGAAAATCGATTTCGAAATCCAATCAGATAATAAATGTGAACGAATAGCCATGCTACCCAGGCCAGAAATCCTTTGATGTGAATTCCCTTATACATGGCAACTGCACGCGAGCGACCAATCGTTGCCATTTGTCCCTTATCCACATAATTAAAAGGCGGCCTCTGACCTGATTTAATTTTCGCTTCTCGCATAATAATTTTTGCCACATAACGACCCTGTTGCATTGCCACTGGTGCAAGACCTGGAAGTGAAGAGGCATCGGGACCTGATTCAAAATGCGCCTGATCACCTATCACAAAAATTTCGGGGAAATTTTTTAGGGAGCAATCCTGACCAACAACGACTCTGCCCTGACGATCGAGCTCTACCCCTAATTCTTTATTGATTGCTACCGCTGCAACTCCGGCGGCCCAAAGAATTGTCCGGGAAGGAATAATCTCTTCGCCGATTCGAATCCCTTCATCACTGACATCAAGAACTTTAGAATTTGTTCTTATATCAACGCCGAGACCCTGAAGTTGTTCTACTGATTCGTGGGAAAGCTCATCTGGCATCGTCGCCAGAAGGCGCGGACCTGCTTCAATCAAAATGACTTTGGCATCACTTGAATTAATATTATGAAAATCTTTGACCAGGCTATAGAGAGCAATTTCGGCGAGTGATCCAGCTAATTCTACTCCCGTCGGTCCACCACCGACGACGATAAAAGTAAGAAGCGCATTTCTTTTTAGAGGATCAGATTCTCTTTCAGCTTCTTCAAAAGCGAGAAGAACTTTTCGGCGTATCTCTGTTGCTTGAGTGATATTTTTTAAACTAGGCGCAAAGTTTTCCCACGATGGAGAATTAAAATAGGTGTAGGTCGATCCACAGGCCAGAATAAGATAATCAAAACTAATTCGATTTCCTTCCAGAGTCTTGAGCCATTTTTCTTCTTTATTTATTTCGTCCACATGGCCCAGAAGAATTTCGATATTCGGTCCGCGAAGAATCGCTCTTAAGGGATAAGCAATGTCAGCGGGAGAGAGTGCTGCAGTTGCGACCTGGTATAGGAGCGGCTGAAAGAGGTGATAGTTTCTTTTATCAATTAATGTGACGTGAAAATCTGTGCGTGAGAGTTTCTTCGCGGCCGCGAGACCTCCGAAGCCACCACCAACAATCACAACATTTTTTTTCATTCACACCCTTAAAGAAAAAGGTCAGGACTTCCAGATCCAATTCTTACGACTTCAGGAAATCCTTGAGTGAAATTCACAATCGTCGTAGGACCCAGAAATTCATACTCACCTGGATCAATAATAAGGTCGATCATGTGTCCGAGGTTGTCTTCGATGAGCGCGCTATAAAGAGGAACGCCGTCGTCTTCTGCTTCGATCATTTCGTGATTGATGTGACTCGAGATGAGAACTCCGTCATACGCGTCGATGAGGCTCAAGCAAAGTTTTTTAGGCGGGAAGCGCACACCCACTTCGTGATCAGTTTTGGAAGCTTTGAGAAACTTTTGAATTTTTTTCTGGGCGGGGAGAATAAAAGTGTAGGGACCCGGAATGACTTTTTTCATGAGAGCGAAAGCGCTGTCATCGATGTGAGCAATCTCCATCGCTTTCTGAAAACTTGAACTCAGGACGGTGAAGTGCTTGGTGTTGTCGACGTGGCGAAGTTGATAGAGCTTATCAATTCCTTTTTTTACCGAGGGATCAGCAACCACAACCCAATTAGTTTCCGTGGGAAAAGCAATGAGTCCACCGGCCTTCAAAATTCGAAATGCATTTTCCAGAACACGACTATCAGTATTTTGTTCGACGACGTAACTAATCATAGAAACAGTATAAAAGAAAAAGCCTCCCGTGGGGGAGGCTTCTTACTAAAGATGCATTTAAGTTGAATTAGTGGCCGGCAGGAACCGACATGACTGTTCCCAGAGATTTTGAGCGACGCTCAAAGAAATTTTGATTTTCTTCTCTTTCAGACTCTTCTTTGCAGAGGATGCACATTTCTGAAGTCGGACGCGCCAAGAGACGAGTGTAAGTGATCGGGTCATTACAATCGTCACACATGCCGTAAGCTTCTGTTTCGATCTTAGAAAGCGTTTTCATGATCTTCTTGTAATACAGGCTCTCGCGGTTAGAAAAACGCATGTCAGCTGCGAGAAGAATATTATCGTTTGCTGAATCAACTTCATCTTTAGCGCCAGTGATCGAATTGGTTTCGTACTCTTGCTTTTTCAATTGAAAGTTAGCTCTGATGCGCTCTGCTTCACTCATGAGTTTGTCTTTCAGCGCCGTAATGTGCTTGTCAGACAAATGACTGTTTTGACGAACTGCCATCCTTGTTCTCCTTGTTACCCTCGGCCTCGCGGCCGTCTGTGTGTTTGGTAACAGAAATTAAAACAGGGCCAGCCTTTAGTTGCCAATGTCGGTTCTTTGACAAACGCCAGATTTGACAAACATTTGCTTTCAAGATTGCAAGCACCTGTAAGGTTCTGATACACCCTTAACAGAAAATAGGTAGATGCATGTTGAATAGTAATGAAGAAAAGTTTCTGAATGACGTTTTTTTGACGCTGAAAAAATACATTCAAAACAATGATCACACAGAGACAGTAAACCCTCATCGCACTATCGATGAGCTCAAAAATATTCTTCCCGAATTGGATGACACCGGTGTTTCACTCGATGAAATTCACCAGGAGCTTGAGGTCATTCTTTCTCAGAGTGTGAGAACTATTCACCCACTTTTTCTCAATCAACTCTTCGGTGGGTTTGATGTTGCTGCGTGGACAGGAGAAGTCGCGAGCTCTCTTTTAAATCCAACGATGGCAACGTTCGAAATCGCTCCCCTCCTCACTCTCATCGAAAAACGACTAGTCAAAGAGCTTCTCTCCCTCATGAGTTTTGAGCAGGGAGAAGGCATCATGGTAACCGGGGGAAGTAATTCTAATCTCCTGTCTATTTTGTGCGCTCGTTCGCACTATAATCCTTCGATTCGTCAGACTGGTTTTGCCCATAATTATTTTCGTATTTATGTATCGGAAGACGCCCACTACTCATTTGATAAGGCGGTCAACATTACGGGGATTGGAACGCAAAACCTTATCCAAGTCCCAACGAATTCTCGCGGAGAAATGATTCCCGAAGAACTTGAGCGCATTATTGCCACAGATCTTCGAGATGGACTGACTCCGCTCATGGTCGGGGCCACTTTCGGGACGACTGTTTTAGGAGCTTTTGATCCTGTCGAGAAAATCGCTGCGATCTGCGAACATTTTAAAGTCTGGCTTCACGTCGATGCGGCGTGGGGTGGCGCGGCTTTATTCTCAAAGTCAGCTCGTCATTTGACCCGCGGACTTAATCTCGCCGATTCCGTCACCTTTGATGCCCATAAAACGATGGGCGCTCCTCTCATCACTTCTTTTTTTCTCACCAAACACCAAGGAATTCTTCGCTCCGCCAACCGCGGAGGGGGAACGGAGTATCTGTTCCACGAGTTTGATAATTCCGATTGGGATACTGGGACTTACTCTCTTCAGTGCGGAAGACGTGCCGACGCGCTCAAGCTTTGGCTTCTTTGGCGATCTCAGGGCACCGACGGGCTGATTCAGAGGACTGAACATCTTCTGGATCTGGCCAATTTTGCGGCCCATGAGGTGTCATCAAACACCCGCATGAATCTTATTCATCATCATTATTTGAACGTTTGCTTTCAAATCAAACCGCTTCGAACTTCTGAGAACCTTAATACTTTTACGCTCAAGGTCCGAAAGGGACTTCTTGCTTCGGGACGCGCGATGGTCAATTACGCTGAGCGCGCCGATGGGACCATCTTTTTCAGACTCGTTTTCCCCAACCACCTCACCGAAAAATCTCATGTGACAGAACTTTTGAAGATCATCACCGAAACTGCGGAACTGGTTGAGCTACACGGTGATCTACCTCTATACTCTTAGAAGACTACTAATTCTGGAGTGTCCATGCCCCTTCACCCTGCGATCGTTCATCTGCCTCTGGCCCTGACTTTCATACTCCCTATTTTAATTCTCGTTTTTGCCTGGGCGATTCGCGCCGGAAAAATGTCAAAAGAGCTCTGGCTCGTCATGATTGGACTTCAAATTCTCGTGACTGGAAGTGGTTATCTTGCTCTTGAAACAGGGGAAACAGATGAAGAAAAAGTTTCCGCAGTCGTCGGAAAAAAAATTATTCATGAGCACGAAGAATCGGCAGAAATTTTTGTCGGAACAACGGTCATCGCCTTAGTCGCCAGCGTCGCCGTTTGGTTTTTACAACCTGCGTTTCAAGACAAGGCGCGCTTTATCGTCGCACTTGTCAGTCTTCTTCCCATCTTTTTTGCCTGGCAGACAGGGCATCTGGGCGGAGAAATTGTGTACAAGCACGGAGGCGGAAGTGCCCATGCCGATTTCCGTGAAGTTTTTAGACCAGAACCAACAGCCATCGAGCCGACCGTTGAAACGGATAACGAAAGCCTCAAGGCGGATGATAACGACTACTCCGGCGAGAGTGTCATCGAAGACGATGAAGACAAACGTGAGGACGAGTAAGTTTTTGAGACTTATTTAAGAAGTTCATTCACATCGTGATTGAATTCTTCTTTCCAGGCCTCATAGAATTTTCCCGTTGACGGGCCAGTGAATCCTGCGTGGATTTTAACCACCTCATGTTTCCGATTTAAGTAAATCGTCGTGGGAAAAGAAATAAAATTCTTCAGGCCCAGAATTTTTTCCATGGGCCTATCTTCTGAAGTCGATCCAGCAAGAAGAACCGGAAAATCCATGTCGAGTTTTTTTACTGCTTTTGTGAGCTGCATCCGTGCATCTTTTTG
>CANETG010000196.1 GCA_947440875.1 Bacteriovoracaceae bacterium | reverse complement strand
TGTCTTCGAGAGTACAAATGGATACTCCGGACTCCCCAATTTTCCCGTAGATATCCGGACGAACGGCTGGATCTTCTCCGTAGAGCGTGACGGAATCAAATGCGGTTGAAAGTCTTTTGGCAGTATCACTCTTTGACAAATAGTGAAAACGCGCATTCGTTCTAGACGGTCCACCCTCGCCAGCAAATTGCCTCTTCGGGTCTTCGTCTGCTCTCTTAAATGGGAAGACTCCTCCAGCAAAAGGATAAAATCCAGGAAGGTTTTCACGCCGAATAAATGAGTACTTATCAGATGGGTGGTGAAACTTCGGAAAGCCTACTTTAGAGATCATCGAGTGAGAAAGAGACTCGTACTTCGTCGGAACCTTTATGTCTTTTCCGCGCACGATGTAGGTGTATTCACCTTTGGAGTATTGGGCAATAAGACTGTCGTAATCAGAAATAGTTGCGATTTCATTTTTCAGTGTGAGGGAGAGCGATTTCTGTTTTTCGAGAACCGTTTTCTCAGGAATAATTTTAGCAACTTCAACGAGGGCCTCGTACTGCCTAAGTTTTTCAACTGATTCGGATGTAGCCTTATTGTAAGCTCTGACTGTATCCACGATTCCCTGGAGATAGTTAATTCTTGCTGCAGGAATAATCGATTGCTTTTTCTCCGGAGCTCGGTGAGCAGGAATTTTATCAAGGTCAGACTCATGAGTGAAGCCAACCGCCGTGATCATGTCTTTAAAAAGCGCATTGACCCCGACATCATTAAATTTCGACGCCATCGTTCCGTACACTGGAAGATCGTCATCTTCGGGAGATCCTGGATGATTGGCAAAAAGGACTTTGTTGCGCCGATACTGTTTCCGCACATCACGAAGAGCATCTTCAGATCTTGGTTTTTCAAATTTATTGACGGCGATAAAATCTGCAACTTCTAGCATCTCAATTTTCTCGAGCTGTGTAGCCGCCCCAAATTCCGGGGTCATCACGTAGAGAGTTTTATCAGCGACTTTTGTAATTTCATCAGAGGCCTGCCCAATGCCGGATGTTTCAACCAGGATAAGATCAACCGGCTGTGTTTTGAGAAACTGAACTACTTTTTGTATTTCCGGTGAAAGTTCATTCGTTGAATCGCGGGTCGCAAGCGAACGGATATAAAAGTTTTCGTAAGTCGCAGAACCAAGACGAATCCGGTCGCCAAGGAGTGCCCCCTGGTTTTTCTTTTTCGTAGGATCAACAGAAACGAGAGCGATTTTTTTATCGGGATAATAGCGGTGGAACCGAAGAAGAAGCTCATCAATCAGCGATGATTTCCCTGCTCCACCAGTACCAGTGATACCGAGGACTGGTACTTTTCCAGGATTCATCGAGAAAGGGAACTCGCGGCGATCTTCGATGAAAGTAATGACCTTCGCCATTTCATACGAACTTAATTTTTTACCCTGGAGATTTTTGAAATCAGTTTCCTCTAGAGTTGAGTAGTCAGACTTGGCGATCATGTCATCGATGATTCCGTTAAGTCCGAGAGTCATCCCGTCGTTCGGATGATAGATGCGGGTGATACCTTTTCTATGAAGCTCATCCATTTCTGGGGGCGTGATAACACCTCCGCCACCACCAAAAATTCGGACGTTCTTGCCACCGTTTTTATCCAGGAGCTCTCTGACATAGAGAAAGTACTCCATGTGGCCGCCTTGGTAGGAAGAAAGGGCAATCGCATTGGCATCTTCTGAGAGTGCAGCTTCCACAACTTCTTGGGCGGAGCGGTTGTGTCCTAGGTGGATGACTTCCACACCCTTGGACTGAAGAAGCCTTCTCATGATGTTGATGGAGGCATCATGGCCGTCAAATAAGCTGGCGGCGGTAACAAAGCGAAGTCTGCGAGATGTCATGGAATAAATCTCCGGGGCAAGCCGTAAATTACTATTATTTAGTTGCTGTTTAGTCGACTAAGTTTTATCTCTTGTACGCTTTATTGTCTCCCCGAAATCGAGCGGAAAACCTTTATAGGCTTAGTCGGCCCGTGTATAATGGGTTTTGTTTCAACGTTAAGGAATATTATGAGCGATCAGATCAAGGTCGAAAATCCATTTCATACGGCGCGCTTTAAACCTCAGAGAAAAGGGAAGAAGCCACCTAAGCTTATTGCTGTGGTTCACCAATCAGGGTGTACTGGCTGCGAAGTTTGTATTGCTGGTTGCCCCGTAGATTGTATTGAACTCGTTCCTGGACCGGATGTTAATAATCCTGGTTATCAACAAATGGTGGAGATCGATCTCCAGCGCTGCATCGGTTGCCAGAACTGTTCGCAGGACTGTCCCTGGGAAACTATCACCATGTATCAACATGACGATGCATTCACTGCGTGGGGAAATGAGACACTTGTTTCTGAGCTGTATGTGGAAGAATCGAAAATCGCTAAATAATAAAAAAGAAATTTGAAAAAAAAAGCCCTCCAAAGAGGGCTTATTTTTAATTAGAGCGTGAATGGGATCGAGAGACTTACCGTGTAAGCGCTGTAGTTGAGGTCTTCATTCATCTTGAAAGATAAAACCTTCCAGTCATCAACAGTCACATTACGATATTCTAAATTGATGTCAAGTAAGGGAAGTAGTGTGAAACCAACTCCTGCTTTGAAACCTGAACCACCGTTCAATTTTGTACTTAGAGCTGCTCCATTACTATCGTCTCTGATCGACGTTTCGCCAGACATGGAAAAGATATATCCCACATAGGCTTTAAATAGAACTGGGAATTCATAACCTATGAATGCTGCATATTCTGTTGTTTTCAAATCTTTTTTAAATTCTTCATTATCCATATCTACGGAACTATTGAGGTAGTCTAATCCGACCTGTAAACCAAGTTGCTGGTAGCCCACTCTTCCGCCAAATACTGGGCCCATACCGCCTGAGACAGAGTCGTCACCATCTATTTCTGCTTTGGTGCCCAGCTGGTAACCGATCAGAGGCTCAATCAGAATATCCGCTTTTGCATGGAAGGAAATAAAAAGAAAAGAACCAAAAAAGAGTCCGAGATACTTTTGCATAAAAACTCCCGTTAGGATTAATGTCCAAGCAATAATAACAGGAGTCTGAAAAAGTTGTTGGTTTTAGTTAATCGCGGCGGATTTTTCCTATCAATTCCTGAGTGCGGATGAAGACTATATCACTCCCATTGGCAGACTTAATCGCAACGAACCCGGCAGGAACTTCCTGGACGTTTTCACTCGCAATCATACGGCCAGATTTGTCCTGAGATACCTCGCCGACCATGTCGCCACCTTTGGCCATGACTTGACCGATGTAGCCTTTGCCGAAAAGTACCAGGTCGCCATCTTTAAGCTGAAATCGACAATTAAAACAGTTGTAACGGTTATCGACTAGTAGTGAGTGACCCTTCTTAAGGTCAAACATTGAGACTTCGTCTCTCACTTTCGTGACTGAGAAAAGATTAAGATCTGAGAACACGACCAAGGTGAACATAAAGCAGGAGAGGACCATTTGCAGGAGTTTTGAACGGTGAAGGATGACTCCTTCAAACTCCATGTCGCGAGCTTTTTCTTTATTTCTATCGTCGAGTTGTTCCGCAATACGTCTGTCAAAAATAAACTTTTTCAAACCGAGCGAAAAAAAGAAAGTGGTCATCAACAGAATAAGAAGCGAAAACATGAACAATCTAAAAAAATACATGCCAGGATGGTGGATCAATACTTCACGGGCCTGCAGTATATAGGCACCGAAGAGAAAAAACACTGGGAGACCAAACCAATTCATGGCATCGAGAATTTTATGGCGGAAAAACCATTCCTTTCTTTTCTGGTGATGGTCATACTGCACTAGAAGGATTCGAAAACTCTCATAATCCTCAGCAGAAACTAAATCTGGACGAGCATTTTTTAATCCTTCCCAAACGTAATCCACGCGATCAAGACCAGAGTTAAAATAAAACTTTGTTCCATCATTCATTTTGAAATAAAACACAGACCAGCAAACACGGCTCACAGATTCTACATTTTCAAATGAGAGTTTTACCGATTCTTTAGACTGATGAATAAGTAAGTGAGTCGGATAAACCTGGACTGATCTTTTCATCCGGTCTTTTAACCAAGTGAAATAAAAAGTCGATCCAGATATTAAAAATCCGACGGAAAAAAATAATTCAGGAGAACTCACCTGCCAAACTTGCGACCAACCCAAGTGGAGTAATTGAAACATCCAAAAAAGTATAAGGAGTGTCGAAATTCCTACGAAAGCCGCGAGGTAAACCTTGTAGTGATTTCGGTAGCGCAAAAATCTTGGCTGAATAGGCTCAAATTTAGGTGATGATTCCAAGTAAAGCTCCTGGTTTTTACCAAGGGCTTATCGGACGACTATCAAAATACTTGATTTTTTTGGTTTAGCCTATTCAAGTGATTGTAATTTCTAACTAAAATTAAAATTCCTGAGATGATAAGGCCGCAGGAAATCCACTGGGAAGGACTAAGCCAAACCCAGTTTCCTCGTATCAGATCTCCCCTGAGTGCCTCAATGAAGAGACGAATGAAACCATATGAAAGGAGATAGATCGGAATGATTTGCGCTTGTTTGCTTTTTGCTTTCAATAGATAAATTCCGAGAATTAAAAGGAATGAAAATTCTAGCAACTGCGTAGGATGTCTCTTCTCACCATGGAGATGAATTCCCCAAATAAGATCTGTGACTTTTCCATAGCAGCAACCAGCGAGAAAACAACCAAATCTGCCGACGGCGTGCCCGAGAGTGAGTGCCGGAACAATTGACCAGAGGATCTCTTTTTTTACAGAAAACTTTAATCCCCTGAGGATGACTAAGAAAAGAAGTCCCCCCAGAAAACCGCCGTAGAAAACAAAACCTCCGCCCAACCAAAATGATGATTGCTGAAAAAGACTTCGTGAAAGATAATTCGGAGCCGTGTAGAGAAAAAGTACTTTGGCACCGATCCACGCGAAGAGAAAAATTCCCCAGAAAAGAGTCTGTCCTTTCCATCGATGAAAATTCACTGGCAAAAGTTCGAAGAATACTTGGTAGGCAAGACCCCAGCCAAGTCCCATGAAGAGTGGGTAGGAATACAAAACCAAGCTTTTATTTTGGTAAAGTATCGGGAGCATCGTCATTCGCTTTTTTATTTTTTAACTGAATGACAAAATCGATAACCAGAAGAAAGCCAGCGATCGTAATGCAACTATCTGCAACGTTGAATGCAGGGAAATGATTCTCTTCGGTTTTCCAATAGAACATTAAAAAATCTACGACGTAACCAAGGGTAAATCGATCAATGAGGTTGCCGGTAGCACCGGCAAGAATCAGGGCATAAGCTAGGGACAAGTAAAACGGACCTTTGAGCGTTTTCACCATCGTATAAAAAATCCATCCACAAAAAACAACTGGGAGAGCAAGAAAAACGAGTTGGCGAAAAAGAATGTGTCCATCAGCCCCGAATCCAAACGCAGC
>CANETG010000195.1 GCA_947440875.1 Bacteriovoracaceae bacterium | reverse complement strand
TCAGGTCGTTCACATGAGTGTTCTCATTAACCTGACTTTTTTAAATAAGTTTAAAGAAGACGGTTTGCCAGTTATCTCAGTTATAAGCTACTAATCACTTTAAATAAAACCGAAATAGATTACACTGGTATCATGTGGATCATTTCGGTTTTATTTCTCGCTCTGTCGGCTTCAGCACTCTCCTCTTTTGAGCAGTTGAAGAACGTAAAAGTTCTCAAAGTTTTTCCTAAAAACATCATCATGGTCGACCGCGGAATTGAAGACGGACTACTTCGAAATGATCATGTGAAATTTTCTCATGAAGCCGAGGGCTACAGCTCTCGTGCCATTTGCGTTCAAGCCAAAGCGACAGTGTCTTACTGGAAACTTTACCGTATCCCGAATGGATCGCTTTTCTCGAAAGATCTCTCGTATACCATAGCGGGACTGGCCGACCGAGAGATCCCTTACCAGAACGCAAAGATTCGTGATGAGGAAATTTCATTTGCCGATGACAAACCGAACACGGACCCAGGTCCGAATCCCTTCGAAGTCAAACGCGATCTTCCTCAACGACTTACCGAAAGAGATCTTCTAGAGGCAGCCGGTCCACGGGAAGAAAAACTATTTATCGAGCGTGCAATTCTGAGAGATCAGCTATCCCAGGATCTGTCTGATTACCGCTTCTCGGTCTATGCATCTCCTTTCACTCGTCAGTCAATTAACGACGGGGAAAGTCTTCGGTATGGTTTTCGAGGCGGAAATTTTGGCGTTCGCTACCGTCTCATGACTCAATTTGAGCAGCAACAAACGAAACTCCGCGACCCAGAAAGTAATAATTCGGTCTCAACTCGAAGTACGACTGGAAACGCTCAGTTTTCAATTTACCGCCTGAAACCCTGGCTCTCATCTCTCTCCGTAGTTAATTATAATTCCACTCGTTTTAGCTCTCTCGGTACTCCTAAAGCGCATTGGCAATTTGGAGTCCTCGGCTTCACTTGGCATATCTTGGAATCCAAGACGTGGGAGTACGTCGATCTTTCTTACGTCCCACTTTACGACACAAGAACGACAGATGTTACGAACCCAGATGGGTCACGAGGCTTGGAAAAGAGAAACGGTCTACGTCATGGAATCAGATTCGGTTTCCGAACTAAATTTAATGATAAGGTCTCAGTAGAAAATCTTCTTTGGGCAAGGCCTTTTCAAGAGCTTTCAACATGGGCAATTGACGGAAGTGATATCAACCTCACAAATGACTTCAAGCTCATCTTCAACGTCACTCAAAACTTTTTCTTTGATTATAATCTCATCTTCCAGCGTGATAAAATTTGGAAGACTCTTTCGAATCTGCCGGAGAACAACACAATCAATGCTTTTAATATGAGATACGATTTCAATCTCTAGAAAAATGCGCCAAATATTCTACGTTTCCGGTTTTTCCCTCGATGGGTGAGACAATTGTTCGGTGATGAGTCCATCCATCGTTTACTGCGAAAGATATCACTTCATGAAGGACCTCACGGCGAAGCTTTTCATCTTTGACTACGCCGTCTTTCGGAAGTCGCTCAAGGCCAACTTCGAACTGGGGTTTGATGAGAACAATGAGTTCCCCCGCTTGGCGAAGGAGGGGCTTCACAGCAAATAAAACTTTTGTCACTGAGATAAATGAGAGATCCATCACTGCGCCATCAGCGAGTTCAGGAAGATGGGATAGATCTTTAATATTTATTCCTTCCCTATTGATGACTCGTGGATCAACTCTGAGCTTTTCAGCAAGCTGATCTCGTCCAACGTCGATCGCGTAAACAATCCGAGCACCTTCGGCCAAAAGAACCTCTGTAAATCCTCCAGTGCTCGCACCGACGTCTAAAAAAACTTTGCCCGTGACTGCCACTTTAAATTCTTCGATTGCCTTTTTTAATTTGAAGGCTCCTCGACCAACATAGATTTCGGAATTGACTTCAATCACTGCTTCAAGATTTACTTGCTCCCCTGCCTTGAGGAGTACTTTTCCGTCGACCGTAACGTCACCTTTTTCAATGAGACTCTTTGCTTGCGAGCGGCTGGTAACAAGTTTACGATCATTCAGAATTTTATCTAATCTTTCTTTCACAAATTAACTTCACCGTTGAAGCAAAAAGTCACTTCTCCGGAATAATAAACGTGCTTATCCAAACTGACGGTTTGATTTCCTCCGAGAGTCTTGAGCTGAATGTCACCCTTCCACCCGAACCACTCATTTAGGGCAAGAGCGCATGCCGTGAGCCCTGTTCCGCAGGAATACGTTTCATCCTCTACCCCACGCTCATAGGTACGAACGTAAGCGGATTGTTTTTCCGTAAGGACTTCAGCGATACTTACATTTGTGCCGCCAGGAAATAGTCCGTGATACCGATACTCTGGGGCTATTTTCTTAATCTCAATTTTCTTAATCTCTTTTCCTAAAAAAACGAGATGAGGAACACCCGTATTTATGTAGAATTTTTTTTCGAATTGATTGAAAGCCGAAAGATCAATCGAATTCCTGTCTTTCAGATCACTCATGAGAATCGCGAATTGATTTCCGCGCTTCAGAAGCTCGTAGGTACTATGCATCGTTTTGATTGAATATGAATCTTTGGGAATTGAATTTTTAGAATCGAGATAGCTCGCCAAGCACCGGAGTCCGTTTCCACACATCTCCGCTTCGCCACCATCAGCATTAAAAATTCTCATGGTTCCGTCTACGCCAGAGGCTTGTCCTAAAATAAGGACACCGTCAGCACCAATACCAAAGTGACGACTGCAAATTCGTTTCACACTCTCGGCCGTAAGTTTGAGTGAGTGAGAATCCTCCAAGATGACGAAGTCATTGCCATTACCAGAATACTTGACGAAGGGATGTTTCACCATCCCATCATAAAGAGATTGAAAAGAAGTGTCTATTCAAGGTCTAGGGAAGAGTCTTCCCCAAATTCTTGTCGCCCGCTTACGAAATCCCTCGCTAGGTGTTCTATGAGATGGGTTGCTCGATTCTACTTGGGCAGGGATTTGATCATCCCAAATGCTATGGAGATTTTTTGTTGACTGGAATCTTTTAAAAAATTTGGCGACACGCGGAAGCTCTGTTTCTAGCTGTTGTCGTGAAGCTGGGCAAGCGTAATAGTTAGCAAGAAGCTCTGCAAAACCTTCCGCAACATTTTCAGTGCAATAAGTTCCACAAATGTCGGTGAGAAAACTGTCTATGCCTGACTCTGAAGCCAAGAGATCAGTCCATATCAGGGATTGAGAAATTCCGTGAAGACTTTTGATCGAATCAAGACTGTGACCTTGTTCATGGAGAAACAAGTTCGTTGATCCATGATTCTGGTACATCTTATTGATAACGATACGGGTGGGAGATTTCTGGAAGCCTTACGCAGTCGATCCTCCTGCACCCGAAACTTCAGACCACGAACGGCCGTCAAAAGTTTTTTCATCAGATGGGATCCACGTTGGATCGACTGTGATTCCGGCGCCCTCCATAATGTGAATCTTATTTCCTGCGAGACTGAGTTCTTTTTGAAGAGAGACAGGAAACTTCTCGAATTCGATTTTAAATTGCTCAACATATTTCACACTCACGCTTGTCATGGGGATGATTTTGTTGGAGGAGAAAAAGTCCCTGTAATCAAGAATAGTTTTTCCTTCGGGTACAGCGGATGAAACTTGAGGACAATTAATTCTTTCTGCCGAATAAGAATGAGTCGTAGTGACGAGTAACATCAGTGGAAAAATAATCTTGCTCTTCATCGCGAACTCCATTGGGTGTTGAGGATCGCGATGTTATCCAATTCCCGGGTCAGAAGCAGATTTTAGAAAAGATTACTCGGTTTGGGTGATGATGAACCGTAATTGGGGGGCTTCACGCATTCTTGGGCCAAGATAAGCGTTGGATTTTAAATGAAATCCGGTCATAAAGTAGACAAATTACTCTAGCGATCGCAATTCCTTTTTTGTATCTACCACCAGTCTCCAATTCACGCGAGGAGGCAACAACAAGCCGAGATTCGGCTTTTATTTTCTTTTTGGAGATATCCGAATCTAATGCGGATCTGTTGTTATGAGAAAAAATCACTTCTCGAAGAGAATCAGAGCTGAAGGATTTCTCAATCAAGAATCCTGCAGAATATCGTTGGTGCCTGACTTTAGGTCGACTAATCTCTTAGCGTCAAATTGAGAAAGTTCGCTCTTTCTTGGCAGAATTAACAGCTTAGAGTAAGTTATAAGTCTTTTCGTGGGATTATAGCTCAATTGGTTAGAGCTCCCGGCTCATAACCGGGTGGTTGCAGGTTCAAGTCCTGCTGGTCCCACCACTTGTCAAGCTGGTCGAACTCTCGACCAGAGACTTGTTAAATAGAGAGCTGGCAATCGCCAGCTCCCGTTTAACTCTCGATTTCCCCAATCCATAATGAATTTCAACCCTGTCCGAAAAAATCTCGATTCGCTCAATAAGACTCACAATAATTTTCTGTTTCTTGGCCGTGGTTATGCCACTTCCCTTTAAATCTCTTAAGGCTTCTAATAACCTTTCATAGGTAACGGCATCCGTTGGAACCTCTTTTTCCAATTCTTCATCCTTAAGCTTTAAAATCCTCTCCTCTAAGGCCCGCTTTTCAATTCCCAGCTTCTCCATTTGTTTATAAATCGGTGAAGCCGAAACTTCCCTCGGAAGTTCGGCAAGCCTAAGCGTTAGCGAGTCGGTTTGAGCATTGATGGAATAAGTTTTATTTTTTAGCCGCTCAATTTCACCTGAATACTCATTTCCGTTTCTCTTCTTCATGACCTTTGAAAGTAATTCTTTAGACAAATCTCCAAAAAGGATTTGCTCAATGTCCTTCCATACTACATACTCGGCTTTCTCAGCGGGAATCCGATGTGGATCGCAGTTGTAAATCTTCTCCGTGAATCCTCTTTGGATTTTGGTTCTCCTTGAATGTTCATAGTAGGGATGTTTTCTGGTTTTGCCGTGGGCAGACTTGCCCGATAACTTTTCACCACACACGCCACAATAGATAACCTCCGTAAGAACAAAAGGAAAACGATTCTCTGATTCCGGCTTCTTCGCAAAATGATTTTTAGAAAGTCTTTCTCGCACTTGATTAAATGTAACCTCGTCAATGATCGCTTCCCATGTGGCCTTCACTTCTTTCTTACCTGTCTTTGTACTGAAAACCTTAAGCCCGATGTACGTTTTATTCGTGAGCATCTTATGAAGGAGATCAACATTGAATTGCCCTGAACGCATCCATCCGCTTCCTTCCATTTTCTTTCTCAGAGAGTAACCACTTTCATTAAGCCATAAGCAGGCTGATGATAACGTGCCCTCTCGAAGGAAAGCTCTGTAAGCGATTCTTGCCACTTCTGCTTCCTCTGGATTTACGTCTAGCCGCCCCTTTGTGGCAGACAAGCGAAAGCCGAAAGGCACACTTCCTCCGTTATAAAGTCCACGCTCGGCCCTGATTTTGAAACTTGCAGAAATTCTTTCGGCCGTCTGCT
>CANETG010000194.1 GCA_947440875.1 Bacteriovoracaceae bacterium | reverse complement strand
TGGGGACTTTGTAGCTCGTGAGATTCTCACGACAAAACTTCATGAGCTCATCTTGCGTAAGCGTGTCGTCTTTTTTCACGACAAAGATCTTCACGACTTCACCCGACTTTTCGTCCGGCACTCCGATCGCAGCGGCCTCGAGGACTTTTGGATGAGAGCAGATGACGTCTTCGAGCTCGTTGGGATAAACGTTGAATCCCGAGACGAGAATCATATCTTTTTTCCGGTCGACAATTTTCACGAATCCAGATTCCAACATAAATCCGAGGTCACCGGTCTTGAAGAATCCGTCATTGGTCATGACCTTGGCCGTCTCATCGGGACGGTTCCAATACCCCGCCATGACTTGTGGGCCCTTGATGCAGATCTCGCCGATTTCGCCTAAAGCAATTGTCTTTCCGTTGTCGTCTTTGATTTCGACTTCAGTGGAAGGAAGCGGAAGACCAATGAAGCCGTTGAAGTCTTTCAGAGACATGGGGTTAATGCACGCTGCAGGAGACGTTTCCGTAAGCCCGTAGGCCTCGATCAGCGGGACACCAGTGACTTGTTTCCAGCGCTCGGCGACGACTTTTTGAACCGCCATACCGCCGCCCAGAGTGAGCTTCATGTGCGAAAAATCGACTTCTTTAAAACCAGGAGTATTGAGGAGACCATTAAAAAGAGTGTTCACACCAGTGATGGCCGTGAATTTCCATTTTTTCAGTTCTTTAATAAACCCAGGCATATCACGCGGGTTGGTGATGAGAACGTTGAGCGCGCCGATGTAACCGTAGAATAGGCAGTTCGCTGTGAGTGAGAAGATGTGATAAAGCGGAAGCGGAGTGATCATGATCTCCTTGCCTTCCGTCGCAAAATTTCTGATCCATCCTCCGGCCTGAAATATATTACTCACGATATTTTTATGCGTGAGCATCGCCCCTTTGGCGACTCCGGTTGTTCCACCGGTGTACTGAAGGAATGCGACATCATCGAGCTTAACGTCAGGTTTTACATACGCAGCTGCGTTCCCTCTGGCGACACATTCGATGAACGACGTGGCGGTAGGGATCTCGTATGGGGGGACCATCTTCTTAACTTTTTTAATCACGAAATTCACGATGTGATTTTTAGGAAACTTCAGCATGTCTCCGATCTCAGTGAGGATCACGTGTTTGAGACTCGTCTGCGCCAGGATCTTTTGAAGGATGCCAGCAGAGTTGGCGAAAATCACGATCGCCTTGGCACCAGAGTCTTTCATTTGGTGCTCGAGTTCGCGTGCCGTATAAAGGGGATTGACGTTCACGACGGTGAGCCCAGCGCGAAGAATTCCGTAGAGGGCGACGGGGTACTGAAGAATGTTCGGCATCATGAGGGCCACGCGGTCACCACGCTCGAGCTTTAGATCATTTTGCAAGTAGCTCGCAAATTTTTGCGAGAACTCATCGAGTTGTCCGAAGGTAATGGTCGTTCCCATACAGTGCCACGCTGGGCGGTCACGGTATTTTTTCAAGGAGACTTCAATGACCTCATTGATGGAATTATACTGGTTAATATTAATCTCAGTCGGAACACCTGCATCGTAGGACTTGTGCCAAATCTTCGTCATTGAACTCTCCCAGAGTTAAATTACTTCATCTGATTTTGAATTTTTTGAATAATGAGATCAAAAGTTTTATAGAGATCGTCAGCGTGCGCTTTCGCAAAATACTTATCGTGGCCCGAATTGACTGTGACTTCAGAGCAGTGGTCAATTCCCTCGCGCCAACAAATCCAGTGGACCTTGGTATTTTCTCCGAACCATTTCATAAATCTTTCTGATTTTTCGCGGATCAAAGTATCGAGCGCTGGTGTGTGTTCCATGTGGCGGAAAGTGATGTTCAAGTTCATAGTAAAACTCCCTTGTGAGCTTCTATTATAAGAGCGTGATCGCCTTGACTCGGAGTAGCAACATCGTCACATTGATTAAATTAAGTCGATGCCTGACCAAAATTATTTTTTTTTAAAACCATGCGTACAGAAGCGGGGAGAACTTCACCGGGGATTTCCATAAAATGCTTGTGAGGAACAAAACTGTATTGGGCGTAATAAAAAAAAGAAACAATCTTGAGTTCAGTATTATTGATCTCCGCTTCTAGATCAAGAGAGTCAAGAATTCGCCTCACGGGGGTCCATTTTCCAAACATCTGCCAGAGGACATTCCGAGCATCGAACATAAAACCATCGGGGATAAAAAGTTTTTTCCGGTAAACCATGGTCTCGGAAACAAATATCCCACGTGACGAAAGATGATCACTCACCAGACCGTAGAATGATGAGCGGTCGGGGTCTTCGGTCAGACAATGAAGAAGATGCGAATCAACGATAAGATCAAAGGTCTGATCAAAAATCATGTCGGGGTGAGTGACGTCGCCCGAAATTGTTTTGACCTCAAAACCCTCCAGCGAAAAGAGCCTTTCCGCTTGGATAAGTGCCGTCGGCGAAAAATCCACCAGGGTAACATTGGCACCGAGCCGGGCCAGATGAAGTCCAACTCCCCCCCTCCCCGATCCGAGTTCAAGAACTTTTAGCCCTTTCCAGTCAACCTCTGGCAGGAACTTATCCTTCTGCTGGATGGCGAAGTTTGTGAGGACTTTGGATGAGGTGATTTCTTCCTCCAGGAGATCCTGGGGCGAGCGCGATTTTTCCTCGCGGTAAGAGTCTTCGTAATATCCCTGGAGAGTCATGCTTCTATTCTATTAGTTTACCGGAAATAATCAACAGAGAGGGGCCCCCAAGATCTATTCGTAGATTATTGAGCTAACTTAAATGACTGAAGAGTTAAGACGGTAATTGGCGGGAGGCTAAGGAAAACAAAAATTTGTCACTCCTCGTTGCCGAGACCCATTTCGCTCCGAAGCCCCCGGAGCGTGTTTTCTCGTCCATTCGCTGTCAAGGGTTCGGAATCAACCCTCGAGGCAAGCCCTCGCGAAGCATTCGATGCAGGCACGATCGATACCTCACTTCCACTCACTCCACTTTTCACGACAAAAAACTCCAGTGGTTCGGGGGCACCCGTGGCGGAAATATTAAACCGACAAACTTCTGCCGCCAGTGATAGGCAGCGATCGATGTAGGGTTTTAAAGCTCTTTGATTATTGGCCGCGATCAAATTGTATTCAGCGAGCTCAACCGGTAAAGAGAGACGACTCCCCTCCGATCGGTTTTGAAGTTCTTCGTAGTTAATCTCGGAAGAAGCGTTGGCGACGACAATTCCCCCTTGGGCCGAAGTCGACGGAATTCCGAAACTTGCCGGAGAGCGAGTTGGGCCCGAAGGAGTCGGACCATTTCTTCCACTTGAAAGTGTGTTCCCCCTCCCTAAAGATGCAAGAGGAGAGACTGGAGCTCCAGCTGTGCCTTGATCTATGACATTTGAAGGAGAACTTTCGGCACCGGCAAGACGACTCAGATTATTTCCAGAAGAGCTTTTGGGAGAGTTTGGTGATGGGCCCTCAATGACTTGATCAGAAGGAAGTGCATTCGTCTCAGCTAACTGACGACGAAGGTTGACGTTTTTTGCCAGCTCTTCTGCTAATCTTTGCTCGAGATCTTCGAGAGCAGCAAGACGCTCTTCGAGAGTGGCAAGTTGAGTGTCTTTTCTTTCTGCTGGGGCGGATTCAGGACTTTCAAGAGAACTTTTTAACGAAGAAATCTCACCACGAATGTCGTCGACGAAGGCATCACTTTCCTTAATCTGACTCCGAAGTTCCGTGCTTGGTTTTCTTGGTGGTGCCGCCACTACAGAAGCACCTGCGCCCGCAACAGAAGGGATTAGTTCTGGGGTAAAGGGTACAGAGCTCGGTTGAACTGCTCTAGACGACGCAGGATTCATTGATGATGTGCCAGATGATGGAACAACAACTGCAGTGGCAGACGAAGCTCCCAGCGCCGAGACGTCTGTAACTTGCGAATACCGCTCCGTCGGGTTAGTCGAAAAATTATTTGTTCTCAAATCGGCAACGGACCTTTCGCGAAGATGAGGATTGGCTGCGATTTGTATGACCGCACTACTGTCGACATCGTCCAGTTCAGGAGACCTTACACCGTCTTTAAAGGCATAATTAATATTCGTATCAAGATCTCTAAAAACTCCAGGGTAAGGAAAGGCTGTGATAAATTTTGCAAAACACTCACGGTGCCTAATGCTGTTGCAACTCTGAGTTCTAAACTGGCTAAAATTCATTCTTGTATTCGATCCGTTCCTGCGGGGGGACTGACAGTATTCTTGATTGACTCGCATGTATTCTTCGTCTTTTTTTGGATCACGATAGTTACGACCAATGAGCCTCTCAAAGGCATGAAGTCTTCCAATTTCCTGGCTCGCAGTAATAGGTTGAGGGTTCATACGGATTTGGCAATAGGATCTCCATTCTTGATAGGGCCGCGCGAGTGGATTTTCGGGGAACATTTGATCTGAGGATGCGTACCGAGCGGTCGTTTGGCCGAACGCATCTCTGGCCCTACTGGCAAGAGCAGCACTAAAAGCGAGACCTGTCTGGGCATTGTCGATCGCAGTTTGTCGGGAAAGAAATTGAGAAAGCTCTCGTTTATAAATAGCGGCTTTCTGGGCCATATCATCGGGATGATTACAAAGGACATCAGAGCATTGAGGTCTTGGATAAAATCTTTTGAGTAATAAAAATAGCTTTTTTTTGGTGTCACTACTCCCAGGACCTTGCGAGAGGAAAATATTTTTTAACAGAGGATTATTAATCAGAAACTCGAGCTTGGCCCCGACTTTATCGCGATAGAGAAATTGATCCTGAGCTGAAGCATCCGGAAGTCTCGCCGCTAAACTTTCATAGTTCCAATCACTCTCGTTAAACTCACCGTCAAGTTGGGACTGAAAATTTGGGTTTAAAGAAAATTGCTTATGATTAAGAAAATCCCGGTAGGGCAGACAAATCTGATCGTCGACATCCCCGACACTCAGAAGTTGACTCATTTGAAGCTGACCCACAGCGGAGTGTGATGTATTCGTATGAGTTTGAAGGTCGCTCTGATTAGAGGCGCTCTGATTAGAGATGTAGACGCCGGCGAGTGGCGTTGCTCTACTGCGAGAGTCAGCTATATTAGTCGCCGAAATGCCAGCGGAATAAGTTTCGCTGAATCCAGATTCCTCGCGAGCAGTCAAGACTAGCCCGACCGCTTTCAAAGACATGAACATGTTCACCAAATCGGTTGACTGTCTCGTCGGCGCATTCGAAAAAAGATTTTCTACTGCGTTCTGATTGTTCAGTATACACCCGCAAAGCATGCGATCACGCTCCGCCTTTTGATCATCCGTTAATCGAGAATTAAACACAACATTCTGATCACGACGAGGGGGAAGACAGGCGGTGAATATAAACATGGATCTGTCTGCGTCTGTGACGACGAGACTAGCAGGCGCGCAGTCACAATCGCTCGGGATGGGTTGCTTATTGATTTTAGCACCATGACAAATCTGCCAAGAACGAAATGAAGAATTGAGATTCTCTGCGACTTCTTG
>CANETG010000193.1 GCA_947440875.1 Bacteriovoracaceae bacterium | reverse complement strand
CCGATGGCGGGAAAATATACGATTCAGCTTGGCTCTTATAATACTGTTGAAGAGGGGAAGCAGTTTGCCGAGGGCTTCACGGTCCTCGAATTTCTCCGAGGGAGAAAGTTTAGCTATTTCATCTTCAGTGAGTGCCCGCGCTTGTTTTTCGGTTAGAATTTTGTATTTAATTTTCCCCGTGAGATCCTGCCAGCGCTTCGATATCCCACCCTCGCGTCTCGGCCAGTAGCTGTCAGACCAAAGATTTCTCTGACCATCTAATGACCCCGAGAGTGGGAGTGAAGGAAAATGAGTCTCTGGATTTCTCACAAGAATCGCTGGGTGATTGGCCGAATCCCAGGCAGCTTTTGATGAACTCTCATAGGCTTCAAAACCGGAGGCACGGGCCGCCTTGAGAGCGAATAAAAAAATGATCAGGACAAATATTCTCATCGGAGAAGGTTAGCAAAGAAGCTCTTTAAAGGAAAAGCAGCGACAGGCTAAAATTTGAAATTTCCTTCAATCCCCGCGTAAATATGCGTTCTAAAAAGAGATCGGAAGGAGGCACCAGGAGTCAAAAAAAAAGACCCACTTAGTGGGTCTTTTTGACTAGTACGCCCTCAGAAATCCAGCCTTAGCTTTTTTCCTTTGCTCAATTCATCAGATGCATCCAATGAACCCTAGTTAATAAACATCTTAGCAAAGACTCAGGAGATCATGGGAGCACTTTAACCTGAATTATAGGTGAAGAAAGGTGAATCAATTAATCGGCTTTCACTGTGCGCTGGAGTCGCGGACGTAGACTAAGTTTTTTGAAAAGAGCATCTGATTTTCCGCGGGTATCATTGGAATCATGCTGGATGGTGATGGCCACGATCTCAGCCCTTAAAGGATCTATTTCTGGATAAGAAACTCGAATGTCCTCGAGGAGATTATGCCGCGAGAGTAAGGGTCTTCCCAGCATGTCCTTACCCATACCAATTAACTTCTGTCTCGCTGGGGGGAGCTTGGCGATGAGGAAATCTTTTTCAGAATAATAGTTGAGATAAATTTGATTCAGCTCGAGCTTCTTTCCTTCGATCTCGTCGCCGAAGTAGTACCCAAAAGTCATCAGGTGCTCGTCGGTTCGTAAGTATTCCCGATTTTTCTGATCATCGATCATTCTAAATGTGAACCAAAGCTGGAACGCAGAATCATCTTTTCCATCCCCACCGTGAAGGACGTTGGCACCTTCGACGTCATCATTGACCTGGATTTCCAAATCAAGTTCCGGGTAATCATTCGCGAGAAATCTCCAGGCGTAGGTTGAAAGGCGGATGCTTGAGTTGGCACTCGTCAGACGCGCCCAAACTTTATTCTGCCGGTCAACGTAGGTCTGCCAGCCGGAGACAGCTTGGTCATCCACATCGCCTGGAGCGCTGTCTTCAAAACTCAATTGATATTCAGTTCGAAACTCGGTCGAACTTGCGTGATCATAAACGAATGAGAATCCATTCGGGTGAGTCAAAGAAGTCACTGGAACAACCTTCTTACCGTGAATATAACTATCGAGGTCACGGACATTGAGTCGCATGTCTTCTTGGAAAGCCAGTTCATTCGCCGGCAAGTGAACTAGAAGCCGCTGACTCGTGGGAACCTTCTTCTTACAAGTTTTTAAAAGGTTCTTACCTGAAGCCTGGAGACTTGTGAGGAAAAATTGATACAGCTCATGCTCATGTTTTACTTCCAAAGTACTTCCGCCCATGAGGGAAGGCCATCTCCCATCGTGAAATGAAAGATAAATTTTCTCTTTCTTGCGAACGAGCGAAAACGGTTTCAGCCGATGCGTCGAAGTCGCTAATACTTTCTGAATCTCTCTGCCTAAGAGAGAGACATCTTTTTTGAGCGTAAAAATTTTGTTCACCAAATGCCCGATGCGATCACGAAGGAAGTTTTGATGCCGCTCGGGGTTTATATTTTTTGCCTGGTAGAGAATACTTTCATTGTGCGCGCGATTGGACTGATGGTTGAAGGCCCCGTCACGCGTAAGAGCGAAGAGGACGGATTCCATAAAGGCTTCGTGAGGAAAGTGACTGGCAACGATTCCGGAAAGGTGATCGGCCTCGACGATTCCTAAGTTCGTCGCACCGAATTCGTCTGGAAACGTTGACGCCGAAAGAGCGACAACGCCATCATTCGGTTCTCCGAAGCGAGCAATATTTTTCGTGGCCCGCATGAAAAGATGAGAGGATTTCATAGCGGAAGCAAAAGAAAGTGAGTAATAGCGAGTAAGACCAATGAGGTCCGGTGACGATTTCCGAAGAAATACCTGAGCTCCTGCGGGATTGACTGACTTGGCAGCTTTCTCAGTTGTCTGACATACTTCTGGTGCATTTTCATGACCGAGCATGTGCATGACTTCGAAGGGAAGATCCGTTTTATTAAGGATGCTACTTCCCTTGATCGGAGACGCGATCGTGAGTAATCCTTCTACATGGCGAGCGACAAAATCTTTATCTTGAAGAAAAGAGTGAAGCGCATCGACTCCCCCTTTGGAGTAGCCGAGAATAAAATACTGCGGGGATTTTTTTCCCAGACCAATTTGCCAGGCATAATCTTTTTTGATTTCATCCATGATGATTTTACCATTCACTTGAGATGAACAGGTACTGAAGACACTCGGCGAAATAATTCGCATGCCCCACTTATTCTTCAGATGATCGAGTCCACTGCGAAAGATTTCGCCGTCGAACAATGAATTGTAGATTCCAGGAACATACACCAGGGTCACGTTCGACTGAGGGACGTCAGTGCTCCACAAGAGTGGTACTTTCTCTGGATAAATATCTCTTAGCATTGAGCGCTCTTTAAATATCTCTGCGAATATTTCTTTCACATCTTTTGATGCTACTGATTTGTGATCGCGTGGGTCTAAAATGTGAGGTAACTCGGGAAGACTGAGCGCTTTTTCGAGAAGAAACATACTACTGTAGGATTTCATCGCTATTTTTTTTGCAGCATCAGCGCGCTTCCTGAAATCTGGATCTTTCCAGGCGTGGTGATCGGCAGAAGGCGCTCGCTGGGTCTCCCGGCGAGTATCGGCCAAACGGGCCTTGATGCCCAGAAAACGCTTATCGGTATGAATCTGGTCGGCGCTTCCATTTTTAATTATCATGTCGACCAGGTGAGCAGCGTCACTCAAGGTCATGACTTCCTTCCAATTATGTTTCGGAAGTTCTGGGGCCTTCTGCTCCAGGAGCGGTTTTACTACCCCGAGGATGACATCAAAACTTTTCCCCTCAAAAACATAGCGCGAGTCTTGGACTCCGCGATTCATGAGGGCAAATATTCGGCGATGACTCCAGTTCTCTGAACCGGTTGCGATGCTTCCGGCAGGAGTTTTGAGAAGATCTTTTTTAGTACTATCAAATAAATTCTGCGGTGTGATTCCAACTGCGCCAAGGATTTCCTCGGTCCGTAATTCATCATCCTTGGTAGCGATCGCGTGAGTTGAAGCAACGATTCCAGATGATGCCCTTTTTCCCATCGATCCATGAGTCTGGTACATCGTCGTAAAGGAGTCCAATTCCCCCGCCAGGAAGTATTCATCTTTTAGGGTGAAGAGAACGTCCGGAAAATCGGCTTCTTCTTCAAAGGCACTAAACGCCAGTCGGTGGAGCGAATCCGGATACTCACTTCCCTTAGTGCTTAAGCGAGCTTCACGATCAGTGAGCCAGCGACCAATGTCCTTCGGCGCTAGCTGGAGTGGATTTGATGAAACAGTTTCGTAGAAATACTCATAACCACTATTTTTTCGAATCGCTAAACGAGATTCACCTTTGTGATCGAAGACAGAAACTTTGACCAACTCAGAAGTCACTTCCGTTCTGTACGCGGCCAGTGAGAACCAATTTTCTTTTCTTAGTTCCGCCACAAAGTCTTCGCGACGAGACTGATCCTTCAGAAAAGCTGTTCCGTAGTTTGCGAGTGCCATGACTGGGATCACGACGTCGTTTTGATTCGTCAGCTCGGTGGCAATTTTCAAACCCGCTCGGCTCGCCACACTTTGGACGTTCACGCCAATTAATGGCGTGGCTTTCTCACCCGGGAAAAATCTTGAAGCTTGGCCATGATCGGAAACAAGAATTATTTCTACCGGGGTGTTGTGGGTTGAATAATGGGTTTGAAGATCGTTAATAAATTTATCGAGTTCAACCAGAAATTTACTCCCATCTGGTCGGGTATGCGCGAGAGCATCGCTTGAGGCAACCATCACTGTGACCAGCGGACGCTTATCACTTTTCACGGAGGCCAGAAGTTGTCTCAGTTCTAATTTCGGAAGCTCTTCAGTGGGAATGTACAAAAGGGATTCGACAAAGGGATTGAGCCAGTGTTCGAAAGCACCGGTGAAATAGTAGTGATCCTCACCGAGGCGTCGGAAATACTCACGTGGATCAGCCACGAGCTCATTTCTCTCACGATCAAAATGAGCAGCCTCGTAGGACTTCATTCTCCCACGGGGTCCGAAGACTTTTCTGGACCCCACCATGACGTTCCACGAGTAATCACTGATCGAGGGAAAAGGGGCGATGTGAGTTTTAGTAAATGGAAATGATTTGAAAAGACCTAGCTTGTTTCTTGCGTGCTCAAATTCTTCTCGCGAAACTCCATCAACACCAATGAAGATTTTTTTCCGAGATACGGATACGTTGACCTTGGCGAGCGGCCAAGAGTAGCAAAGGAATATTCCCATCAAGATCAGCAGTCGGGTCATATCGAAACTCTTCGGAATCTGGCCGTTGAATGAGAGAAAAAAAGAGGATTAGTCGGATTAGGTAATGATTTGAATTTTCGAGATGATTCTAGAGACTTCTTAGCCATTCTAAGGTTTTCTTCCAAGCTTCCGCTGCCGAGCCTTGGTGATAGGTTCGTCTCTCGTCACAAAAAAAGCCATGATCCGCGTGACTAAGGACAACCATTTCATGGGGGATATGATTCTTATCGAGTACTCGCCTCAATTCAAACCGATCTGATTCCGGAATACTCACATCTTTTTCCCCATAAAACAAAAGCAGAGGACATTTAATTTCTTGAAGTTTATCAAGATACGGGCCGATCTTAAGACCTTCCCTGGGACGCACAACTCCCGCGCCGTAAAAAGAAACGGCTCCTTTGAGTGGTAACTCTGTCGCGGCTAAAACGGCCGCGAAGCCTCCCACACAAAACCCTAGAGTAAATATTTTTTCCATGTCAGCACTCGCGAGTTTCGGTAAAAAATTTATCACGTCCCTCACGTCTGAAATGAGACTCTCATTTGTGAGTAACCGAAAAAGAGGCATGATCAATTCACGTTCAGTATAATCGGCAGTGATGTGATTTCCTTCACGGTGAAAGACTTCGGGCGCCATCGCTAAAAACCCTTCCTTCGCTAAACGACGGCAGACATCTTTTATGTGACTGTTCACGCCAAAAATTTCCTGAAGCACAATGATGACGGGACATTTTTTTCCTTCCGGTGCCGCTGTGAAAACAGACATACTTCCAGAAGGAGTTCCAATTGTTAGATAATTTTCGGTCACTCTCAT
>CANETG010000192.1 GCA_947440875.1 Bacteriovoracaceae bacterium | reverse complement strand
CCATCACACTCAGGGAATTGTACCGCTGTACTTTTATCAGCTCGGGAAGTTTGAGCCAATTCTGCCAATCGGGGGAAAGGCTTAAACTCACTCTCTGACCATGCAGTGGATCTTTGGAGCGGTAAACACCCTCACCTTTAAGCCTCCAGAAAATTTGATGTCCTAGGCAAAGACCAAAAAAAGGTTTCTTTGATCTCAACCAATCATTCAGGAGTGGAAATATTCTTTGATAATCATCCGGATGACCAGGGCCCGGGCCCGCGACTAATAAGTCGGTATCGATCGTTTCAAGATCCATCCAATGAACGATCGAGACATCGAAGCCAACGGTCTCAAGTTCCTGAATAACATTCCATGAAAAGCTGTCATCAAAATCAATAAACAGTGCTTTTTTCATAGTCTTCTCACGGCGAAATAGTCATTTCTCATTCGTTCAAAACGATCGTCGCCGAAGTTTAGCATAACTCCCAGAGAAAACCGTTCGATGTTAATTGTCTTTTGATAATTGATATTGAGGATCCAGCAGTTGTTGTGAGGCATGATGTCGATACCGTAAGTCGTTGTGAGGTTCTTTTTCGCCTCAAGATCATCCTGCCGAGAATATGCAATACCTAAAATATCCGTTGGCCGCACCTGCCCACCATACGTCACGCCATTAAGTTTTTTGGGGAAGCCATTGTAGTTGTAGGCACCGAAAAGATTGAGATACTCGAACCGACGATTCCCACTCAGGGTGAGAATATTTTTTGATTCTCTGTGGAAGTAATATTCATTTAGGGAGATATTCCACTTCTGGGCAATGTAGCCTGTATCGACTTGGATTCGAGTCAGTCGATCTTTCACGGTCGCTGCATCGATGTCTTGGAGCATGTACCCCTGGGAGACGTTGAAATAACCAATCTTCTGATAAGTGAAATTGTCGCGAAGGTATTTATCATCGACGAGATAGTTAAAAGATTTTGGCGACTTTCGAATGAGCGAATTATTCCATTGGAGCTCGACCGTATTCTCCGGTGGGATAATCGTTCTTGTGGCATTAGAACCGAAGAGGAATTCTCTGGAGCGGAGGGCATCTTCGTAGTCGAACCATCCCGCCTGAGACCCACTAATCTGGGAGATGAATTGCTTGTTACCGTATGTGTTTTCAGAAGCAATGAAGTGGTGGACGAATTTAAATTCCTGGGAGTGACGATAACTATTCCGAGTCAGAAGAATCGAGTCTTGAACGAGATCTGCTTCAAACCTCGGCATATCCCCAATCAAGCGATTCTCTTTTTCTACCCTTTGTATCGGTCGAAGGCCTTGTTCTTTATTTTCTCTGAGCCGTTGTAAATCGCTCCCTGAAATAGACTTCAGAGGCACTTTATCCTGATACGCCAACCCGAAGATCTTATCCATCGTAAAGCTGGCTTCTGTTCTCAGGAGACCCGCGTTTTTTCCTGCTTGCGCCTCATTACGATCATCGAAAACATAAATCTGTTGATCCATGACATATTTGGAAGACAAACTGACGGGGCCCCATGTGAAAAAATTCCAATTGAGATACGGTTGCATCGAAACGCGATCAGCATTTCTTAGGAAGGGAGAATCCAATTTGTCGACCTGTCGGAAACGAGAGTACGAGCTATCGAGACCTGCGGAGATGTGCTGAAAACCAAATGTGCGAGACTGAACGAGTGAGAAAGGGGTCGTTGAAAAAGAAACACGAGGGAGTAACTGAACGTAACTGCGATCAAACTTAATTGCGTCTTCGAACAGGAGATTCTGTTGGTACTGACCTTCAAGACCCAGATGAAAGAGCTCTCTTCTCCAATCAACTTTCCCATGAAATCCGAAATCACTCCCGATCATTTTCGGCTCAACGTACGCAGGATGATCCCGCAGAACATCGAGATCGCGAGAACTGGTGTACCTGAAATGTGATCCCAAATTTGAAGTCCACTGCTGGTGCGTTTCAACTTCGGTGAAATGCCGAAAAAAAGTCTCTCCCGAAGGACCGACATTATCTTTGCCGGGTTCATAAATCATGTCATTCAAGAGACGAGTATTGAATTCGAGCCAATTCATTTCATTAAATTTTTGACGGTACTGCAGGTCAGTTCCGTAACCGCGCTTACCCCAAAATGAAGGTGTAATCGTTGCATCTTTATGATCATCAAGCGCCCAGAAAACTGGTTGCTGGATACCAATTCCTTCACCAGACCGCGAAATAGGTTGGAACATCAAAAGACCAGATTTCCTTTTCGTGAGGATGGGAAGAACGATGTACGGAAGGTAAACGACGTTGACCCCTTTTACCTTGAAGAGCCCGTTTTTAATTTCGACATACTTTCCGACGTGCACTTTGATGAGCTGTCCGTACACCGACCACGATTCCGCACAGTCCTTACAGGTGGTAAACTCAGCGTTGTCTGCCAGATATTCGTTCTCATTAATACGAACGAGCTGATTGGCGACGAGGTTAAAATCGGTGGTAAGGATTCTCGCATTTTTAATCACAGCACCACCAGTTGTGATGTTGTATTCAAGATGAGATCCGTAGAGAGTGAGATCTTTTGTGATCACACGAACGTTCCCCTCAATCTTTACGGTCATTGTTTCTTGGTCAAGGCTTGCGACTTCACCATAGATCGTATCTTTCTGACTGATGATGATGACATTCCCAACGGCCTCAAAATATTTGCCATTGTTTTTACGGTAGGCCTTGTCTGAAAAAACGGAGAGCTTGTCGCCGAAAGTCAGTTGAGGATTATCGGTGGCCCCGAATGATTTGCCTGACGTGACCCATAAAATAGTATGAGCCAGTAACCAAAGTGCTACCGTTTTTCGGCCGATGAATAAAGGCATGAACGTCATGAACAAACTCGATTCCTTCTAGGTCAGTTAGTTTTTCCATGACCCCGGAATCCATGGCTTTCGGATGCGGGAAACTGGTCACCAATATTTTTCCCAATCTCGATTGCTTCAGCATCTTGAGCATCGTGCGAACATCATCCGGGTCTCTTCGGGAGAACGCCACCAGAATTGCATCATACGGGGGACTTCCGAAATTATAATTCCCGCATTGTAAAAATTGAATAAGATTCCTCACTCCATCGACATTGTGAGAGCCATAAAAAATCCACTCCCCGTTAGAAAAGATGGTTTCTCCACGGTACTCAAGAAAATGCGCCCCAGGGCGGAAGGTTTTGAGCTCCTCTCTGAGGGACTCTTCCCCCGTTCCTGTCAGAACGAGATATGCGGCACGCGCCAAGATCTGATTCCGAGAGGAAAATTCCCATTTTTGCGAAAGATGCCAATTTTCGAGTGAGATATTTTTTGCCCCTACCGCGGAAGAAATCTCACCTGCTTTTTCTTGCAGGTAATTAGACCCGAGGTAATGAATGAGTTGAGTCTTTGGTCTGAGAAGGCCCAACTTTTCACGCAAAATGAGGTCGTACCTTTTGCCTAAGAATTCCTGATGATCACGAGATATAGACGGTAGTAAAACAAGATCAGCATCAAAGACATTGACCGCATCAAGCCTTCCCCCCATCCCTACTTCAAGGAGAAGAATTTCAGGTGAGCGTGAAACTGCCCAGTGACAGAAAACAAAAAAAAGAAATTCGTAGTAAGTTAGATTGAAATTATTTTTTTGAACAAGTTCGTGGCAGGCGGAGACTAATTTTTCTAATTCAGCCTCTGGGATCTCTCCCTCTTCGGACTGAAATCTTTCCGTGATCCTCTCAACGTGCGGGGAAATCCACGTGCAGTGCTTTCTTTTCTCGAGATACCGGGAAAGCCAGAGAGTCGTCTCGCCTTTTCCGTTCGTGCCTGCGATCGTAATAATTTTTTTCTCGGAGAGTTCAGGGAAAACGGAGTTCAGAGCATGACGGATGCGAGTGAGACCCGTTTCTTTTTTTACTTCCTCCCGCCCGTAGTGATGAAAAAGCCAATCCGTAAGGGAGGAGCTCATATCACGGTGAGAACATGGTCATAAAAAATGCGAGTTCTTTTTTGAGATCTCTTCGATGGATGATCCGATCGATGAAACCATGGTCTTTTAAAAATTCAGAGCGCTGAAAACCTTCAGGTAAGGTCTGCCGAATGGACTGTTCAATCACTCGTGGACCAGCAAAACCAATCAGTGCCCGAGGTTCAGTGATGTTGATATCTCCTTGCATGGAGAAACTCGCTGCACATCCGCCCGTCGTGGGATCCGTGAGAAGAGAAATGTACGGAACTCCGGCGGACTTCAAGCGCGAACGGGACGCCGAAGTTTTCGCTAACTGCATGAGTGAGAGAATTCCCTCTTGCATGCGGGCGCCCCCGGAACAAGAAACGACGATTACGGGAATTTTCTTTTCGTATCCAATGTCCATCGCCAGAGCAATTTTTTCCCCTGTCACAACACCCATCGAACCACCCATAAAACGGAAATCCATCACCGCCATCGCAACTGGTTTACCTTCGATCGTTGCGGTTCCACAAACGGTAGAATCTTTAATGCCAGTTGTTTTTATCGCGGCCTGGAGTCTTGCGACGTAGGGCATTTTATCTTGAAACTGAAGTGGATTACTGGAAATGAGATCCGGACTTATTTCTTCGAAGCTATTCTCGTCAGTCATGACAGAAATTCGCTCATACGCAGAAATCCGGTAATGATAATCACACAAAGGACAAACGTTCATATTTTCTTCGAGCTTATCGGCCTGAAGAATTTCTCCGCATTGATTGCATTTTTTCCAAAGACCAACGGGAGTGTTGGTGGCGAGTTTTTTTACGTTCTTGAGCTTCGGGTTTTTAACCTGATGAAACCATCCCATGGGGAAAACCGTCCTTCTAAAATTTGTTTCATTTTAGAATTTTGAGAAGGGAATTGCCAGCATTTATGGGCTTCCAAGGTCTTGATAGGCGTGCTTGAGACTGCCCTAACTAGCTAGAATTACTTAACTCCCGTAAGGGTTGACCCAGACTTTGGTCATCCGAGTCGGTTTGTCGATTATTCTGATCAAGATGATTCATGCTTATGCCGATGAAGTTCTAGGTAAAACTATGATGAAGACCTGTCTCTTCACAATTCTTGTCCTGCTGATGCGGCCGGTGCTAGCGGCTTCGATCATGTCGCATGAAAAATTTGTGCATTTAACTTATGAAGAACAGAAAAAGATGGTCGTCTCAACGATGGAACTGATCGTGGAGATTGAAGAAAAATACGAACACCAGGTGAAAACCAGTGGGTTTGATCCGGAACGTTTCCGCCGCTACACAGACCTCATCCGGAAAGTTTCATCGGTGATATTTCCAGAGGCGCACGCTCGCAATAATGGGATCGGCCAGTACATCAACCAACTTCGTACAATAGTTACCGATAGCAATAAATGTATCTACGGAGGCTGGCCCTCCAGCATGTCCGGAAACCTCTGTGTCCATCCTTCCAGAGGTGCGTTCAGAGCGACCTATTTCGCTGAGAGAGGATGTTCGGGCATCGGACAGATCAGTTGTAATCCCGCTATTTTTGGGTTTAAGAACGTCGACCAAAAAACTCTCTTTTGTGTTCCGGCGGGTCGT
>CANETG010000191.1 GCA_947440875.1 Bacteriovoracaceae bacterium | reverse complement strand
CCAGGGGTCTATCTGTGAGGACATCTTCATAGAAGGCCCCGAACTTTCTCTTCGGATCCCAGAGATGGATCTCCAGAATCCAGGCATCAGGAACGATCTCTTCCGACACTTCTACGAGCCCACCTTTAAAATGAATGTGATGAGGAAAGTCACCGATCCGGTGGCCGTCGCTTCCCATATTGAGATGATAGCCATATTTGGTCGCGCGAGTTTTTGCGAACTCGTAAAGTTGTTCGCCATTACAGCGCTCTTTTAACCAGTAGGCGCCGACCTCATAGAAGACTTTTTTGGAAGAGTCACAAATGTGTTTATGATCAAATTGCGACCCAATCGAAAATGTTTCACCGTAATCAGCTTCATGACCATCAACGACAGGTCCAATATCCACGAAGAAAATATCTTCTTCCTGGAGAGTGTGGGGTTCTGACTCATCTTTAAAATTTTTGAGGGTATTCGCACCGAAGCGGAGCTTGGGCGGATGCCACTGCTTTTCTATTCCGTGTTTGAGAGAGAGCTCTTTATACATCCGGTGAGCATCGGCTTCAGTCATTCTAGGCCGAATCAGAGAGGCGAGTTCATAAGTTATTGCTCGCGCAGTTTCCCGCGCGAGATAGAGTTTTTCCGGTTGGTAACTTTCTCCGAAGCTCTGAATTCCCATCAGGCAAATGCAGCTTTCACTAATTCTGAAGCGCGTTTCCCGTCAAACTTCCCCTTAATCTGAGGCTGAAGTTCTTTCATCATGGCACCCATGTCTTTAGCACCTTTTGCTTTGAAGTCATTGATGAGTGCGACCACTTCTGCTTCCGTCATTGCTTTTGGAAGATAGACTTTGATCACTTCGATTTCTTTCAAAAGTTTGTCATGTGCTTCAGTGCCTGATTTGTACATTTCAAGAGAATCCGTCAGGCGTTTTGCGTGCGATACGGTAATTGAAAGTTCATCTGTTGGCTTGGCAGCTGTATTGTTTTTAATAAATTCTGCCTTGAGCATACGTAAGGCTTCGAGTTTCATCGCATCCTTTGCTCTCATCGCATCTTTAATATCGTTGTTCACTTGATCCATCATCGGTGTTGCTGACATAAGTCCTACCTTTTCATGTTTTCCATACGGAGTTCGAGATTCATATCTTTATGAGTTCTTAAAAATTGATAAAGGACTTGGAGATCATCGATGCTTTTACTTTCGCAGCGATATTTTTCATCCATATATTGAGTCTTACCTTTAAAGCCTGATTCTTTAATGAGGCGGTTCATGAGTTTCTGAGAGTCTTTATCAAAACCCGAAGTGAGTGTAAGAGTCAGCTTTTTACTTTTGAGGCCTGAGTTTTCGATTTCAGAAACTTTCATACCGCGGACACCGATTCCACGTTTCCCCATATTTGTCTGGAGAATATCGAGTACAGCTTTTACCTTCATTTCATCTTCCGCGCGGATCTCGATAATTCCTTCTTTCTCTTTGTGTTCAGCATTCGCATCTGAACCTTTGAAGTCATAGCGTCCGAGGATCATCTTTTCAGTATTCTTAAGTGCGTTCTGAAGTTCCATCTCATCAATTCTTGAAACTAAGTCAAACGAAGCCATAATAATCCTCTATCTGATTTGTCCGTTTCCTGTCACAAGGAAACGGGTAGTAGTCATTTCTTTTGCACCCATCGGTCCATAAGCGTGGAGCTTCGATGTTGAGATACCTAGTTCAGCTCCTAGACCAAGCTCCCCGCCATCATTGAAGCGGGTAGAAGCATTCACAACAATGGCCGAAGCATCAAGTGAGTTCAGGAAAAGTTCAATTACTTTGTAGTCTTTCGCGAGAATCGCCTCTGTATGATGAGAGCCATGTTTCTGAATATGAGTAATCGCTTCATGTTCATCAGCTACGATTTTGAGTGAGATAATGTTATCCAGAAATTCTGTGTCGTATTCTTCACGGATCTCCACACCTTCGGCTTTCAGGGCTTCGATCACTTTTTCTTTATCAGCATAATCTTTGTGAATAAGGAGAGTCTCAACCGCATTACAGACTCCAGGGCGGCTGACTTTAGCGTTCAGGACAATCGGTATGACTCTGTTAACGTCCGCATCTTTGTGAACGTAGATGTGACAAAGTCCTTTGTCGTGAGCCACAACGGGCATAGTCGCATTTTTTCTCACGTGTTCAATCAGCGCACTTCCGCCACCCGGAACCATGAGATCAATATATTGATTAAGTTTTAAAAGCTCTTCAACATCTTCGCGCGTTTCAATGAGTGAGACACAACCTTCTGGAAGAATTTTATTCACTGATTCTTCAATGACATCCATGAGCGCGCGGTTGGAAAACTGAGCTTCTTTTCCCCCTTTCAAGATAATAGCGTTGCCGGATTTAATCGCCAGAGCAGCGCCATCAATGACGACATTCGGACGTGATTCAAAAATCATTCCGATCACACCAATTGGAATTCTTTGTTTTTGAATTCGTAAACCATTCGGACGAGTGACTTCTTCAATGATCTGTCCCACGACACGTGGCTGAGAAGCAATTCCATCACACATCGTTTTAAATCCATGGATGGATTTTTCCGTCAGTGTCAGACGATCGAGCATCGCTGCCGAGAGCTTACTTTTTTTAGCAGCGGCGAGATCTTTAGCGTTGGCTTCAAGAATAACGGCAGCGTTTTTTTCCAGTGCATGTCCCAAAGCATGAAGAGCTTTCACTCTGTGATCCTCGGGAAGAGACTGAAGTTTAAGTGCTGTTTGTTTTGCCCTTTGGGCAATTTCTGTGACTGTCATAAGCCCTTAGTTTACCGCTAAAGAGGTTGAGCGATAAGGGAGAAATTCTAATGGAGTGAGTCGAGGAGTACGTCATTTCGAAGAAGTAACAAATTAATCAGCGGCAATGAATTTGAATAGGGACTTGGAGCGTACTGTTCACCACATTTCTTACCTGCATGAACAGTACGGGCCCCTTTGCCAGCTGACGGTGAATACCGCCAGTTCTCTTAATTATAGGCATGAACCAAAAAGGGAATCAATGATCCTTTTTCACCAGAAGATTATCCTTATGGATGGCCACTTTAGACGGCGGATTTTCAATCACCGCGCCGATCTCAGAAGATTTCTTGCCTTTAATGAGTTCAAGCTCCCGATGATCATACTCGGAGATTCCCACGGCAACGATTCGATTTTTATTCTTCACCTGAATGACATCTCCGCGCTTAAAGATCCCATGCACTTTTTTGATTCCGATGGGAAGAATTGAGGTGTTCTGATCGGAAAGGGCCTTGAGGCAACCATCATCCACCACAACCCAGGCATCATTTTTCACAACAGTCGAGAGCCACGACTTCCGTTTGGATTTTTGTCTCTCCGGATTTCCTTTAAAAAGTGTTCCACCTTTCTTTTCTAGGAGCCTCGTTAGAGGTTTCTCGATGAGAAATGTTCCAATAATGACATCCACACCTAACGGAGTGAGTTTCCGCACGGCCTTGAGTTTCGTGTCCATCCCACCGCGACCGACAGACGTTTTAGCTGCGAACTTCACTCCCGAGAAATCATCCTTAAAGTCGACAACATCAAATCTCACGGCATCCGCTTCTTTCGGATTTTTATTATAGAGACCATCCGCTTCAGTCAGTAAAATTAGTTTTTCAGCGTCTGTCGCTTCCGCCATCATCACAGCGAGCTGATCATTATCACCAACTGTGATTTCATCAAATGAAACGGTGTCATTTTCATTCACGATAGGAAAAATATTATTGGCGACAAGTTGATTGATTGTATTTCGAATATTGAGAAAACGTTTTCGTTCTTTAAAGTCTTCATGAGTTACTAAAATCTGCGCGCAGTGAGCGCCGCATTTTTCAAGTGCATCGACATAGGCTTTCATAAGAAGAGGCTGTCCCACGGCTGCTGCTGCCTGCTGATATGAAATCATCATCTTCTTTTCATCAGGCTTTTTGATGAGCCCTCTTCCGGAATTGATGGCGCCCGAACTCACAAGGATGGGAAAGTATCCAAGTGCTTTCAGATCCATGAGTTCTGCGACGATTTTTTCGATTTTTTCAATTGAGACGCCACCGGATTCATCAGTCACCGTAAGCGAGCCCACTTTAATTACAATTCTTGTCATGGAAATAGTCTAAGGGAGAATCAGCGTTTGGGGTAGGTCTTATGGCACCAGACTTCGCGGATCTCGGAGTAGTCAGAGCGACTATGATTGATAGTCACCAGTGCTGGGGCAAATGTTTGGGCGTTTGTTCTTTTGAGTCTGGCCATGACATCCGGTGTGCGATGAGAACTATGGAAAATCGGACTATAGCTGTTCGACTTTGCGTATTTTCCCATCCCGTAAGCTTTGCAGATCGCGTTTCCACGTTTTTGAACGTTGTGATGGGGAGGGTAACATCCGCGAAGGGGATCCGGACATTCGCCTGACTGATCTCCCAAGTCCATTGCGATGGCGTAGGTCTTTCCTCGTATAGAGATTTTTGGCTCGATGATTTTATTAACGATCGCCCCGCAGGAAATTCCTTTTTGCGAGAAATAGGCAGGCTTATTTTTTAAGTCCGCACACGCCAGAGAAAGAGTGCTGGTGAGAAGAGTACTGAATAAAATGATTGTCTTCATAGCGGACGAATCTAATCACGGATACTGATTGGGTGGTGAAAGATTGTAGTGATTACAGACTTGCGAGCCTATAAAATTTACATCGTCTTTTCGGGGGTCGGATATCCATGTCAGTATCATGCCCATGAAGGCCATGTTTGTTCTTTTTACTTTTCTCGCAGTGATGCCCGTGAATGCTGCAATTAATGAGGCGCAATTCCAGAGAGGATATCATTTGATTCCGAAACTGAGTTTTATTGTGATTCAAGGCGAGGGGACACCGTGGGAACGCGCCCCCTTTGTTGGTTTAAACCGAATAATTAAAAAGTCATCTCCGGTACATGCGCAGGAATCACGAGCTCTGCTTCTGTGAGTTTTTTAATTTCTTCCACCGAGACTCCCGGAGCTCGTTCTAAAAGATGAAATTTCCCACCCTCAAGCCTCATGACCGCAAGATCCGTCACCACAAGCTTCACACAATCCACTCCTGTGAGCGGGAGTGAGCACTTCTTCAAAATTTTCGATTCGCCGTGCTTAGAAGCATGAGACATTGCGACGATAATATTTTCTGCACCAGCAACGAGATCCATTGCTCCGCCCATGCCTTTGACGAGTTTTCCGGGAATCATCCACGAAGCGAGTGCTCCTGTCTGATCCACTTCAAACGCTCCGAGAACAGTCAAATCAACGTGACCTCCACGAATCATCGCAAACGAATCAGCGGATGAAAAAAACGCAGCACCTTTAATGACAGTGACCGTTTGTTTTCCCGCATTGATAAGATCAGCATCAACGTTTTCATCCGTCGGAAATTCACCCATCCCGAGAATTCCATTCTCAGACTGAAACATGACTTCCATTCCTTTCGGAATGTAGTTGGCTACGAGTGTCGGGATACCAATCCCGAGGTTCACATAATAACCGTCGCGCATTTCTCGAGAGATCCGCTCTGCAATTTGTTCGCGTGAAAGT
>CANETG010000190.1 GCA_947440875.1 Bacteriovoracaceae bacterium | reverse complement strand
TTTCCGCACATTGAACAGAACATCATAGCGATGCACGAGAAAGGTCCTCGTCGTGTGTCTCCGTTTTTTATTCCGTCTGTGATTCCCAACATGGCGCCGGGACTCATGGCAATCAACTACGGCTTTAAAGGAATCAATTTTTCTATCGCGTCTGCATGCGCGTCTTCTGCTCACGCCATTGGTGTGGCCGCGACTGAAATCATGCTCGGTCGCCAGGACGCGATGATCACCGGCGGAACAGAAGCGGTCGTAACGGCATCACCCATTGCGGGGTTTGCGAACATGAAGGCTCTCTCAAAAAGAAATGACGACCCGACACGCGCTTCACGTCCCTACGACATTGGTCGCGATGGATTTGTGATGGGGGAAGGTGCAGGAATTCTCGTTCTTGAGAATTACGAAAAAGCCCAAGCGCGTGGAGCAAAAATTCTCGCGGAAGTCGTTGGCTTTGGAGCTTCTGATGATGCTCACCATATTACGGCTCCGCATCCGGAAGGGTTGGGCGCACTCATTTGTATGGAACAAGCTCTCGAGCTTTCTGGAATTCAAAAAAAAGACATCGGTTACATCAACGCGCACGGAACCTCGACTCCACTGGGAGACGTGGCGGAAACAGAAGCCATTAAAAAAGTTTTCGGAAAGCATGCCTATGATCTGAGAGTGTCATCAACCAAATCCATGACTGGTCACCTTCTCGGTGCAGCCGGCGGACTCGAGTCGATTTTCTGTATCAAGGCTCTTGAGACAGGAATCATTCCACCGACAATCAATCTTGAGAATCAAGACCCCGCTTGTGATCTCAATTACGTTCCGAACAAACCTGAGAAGCGTGACCCCCAATACGCTCTGAACAATTCGTTTGGATTCGGGGGGACGAATTCCTCCACCATCTTTAAAAAATTTACTGGTAATTAAATAGTAATTCTGTGAACGCAGACGACATCGGAAAGAAAGCGGCCCTCCTCTCAATCGTGGAAATCGGTCTCGGAAGTTTTCTGCACGCTTTTTCTATTCCTTTCGCCGGACATTTTCTTTCTCTCAATCAAGGTTTTATTCTCACTCGCGCAGCGATCGAATCTGGCGATAAGAAAGCTCCAGGAATTATCAGTGCCGTCGCGGCCCTCCTGAAATCACTCTCTCCGGTCGGAAAAAAGCTCACTCCCATGCTCGCCATCGGGATGCAAGGTCAGCTTTATAATTTGGGACTCCTTCTTTTAGGGAACAACGGGTTCGGAAGGATCCTTGGCATGTCACTTCTTTGTCTCTGGGGCTTCCTTCAACCGCTCGCTCTTTATTTTATTCTCTACGGTAAGACACTTCTCGAAATGGCCGAATACTACGTCAATGAATTGAGCAAAGTGTTCACCGTCACACCAAAAGATTTTATTTCCATTCTGATATCGCTGATTATTTTTAAAATTATTTGCGGCGTGGTCGTCGTGATCCTTGCTCAAATTCTCAAGAAGAATAAAATTGAGCAGTATGAAACCTGGCTGATATCCAAGCACAAACCTGCGGAGCCAAAAAAAGAAGGAAGTCCCTGGCTCCTCGCTTTTCGCGATCTCTTTTCGCCGGTCTTTCTGGTGACATGGCTTTTGATGCTTCTCTTTTATCTGTATTCCCAGCATGCGCGGGCCGAGCTTATCTGGGTACTTTTGCGTCCCGTTGCCCTGGGGTACCTTATCTTCTTGGGCCTTCGTATTTTTCCGGTGGAAAAAATCGTTCCTTGGGTATCTACCCGAAATCCCTTCATAGGCCGAGCTCTGGAAAGTGCTTTGAAGGTCATTAAATAGACATGTTCAGGCTTTGTTTATTCTCCATTTTAACGGCTCGCCCTATTCTTCTCTTATGGGCATTTCCCGCGACTTAAAAGAAAAATTTGAACGCTACGACATCGAAGAGCGAGACCGGATCATCCGCATGGGCTGGGAAGATCGGACGAGCTATGAGGCGATCGAACTTCAATTCAACTTAACTCCCTCTGAGCTCGTCCATTTCATGAGATACGCTCTGGATGAGAATGGATTTAAGCGCTGGCGCCGCCGCGTCCATGAACAAGGGAAACTCAAAAATAAACCGCACGATGATTACCGCTTCAAGTGCAAATCTCAGCGCATGGACGGCAGTACCAAAAACTACAAGTAATCAGTAATTTCTTCACACTCAACCCACCAAATTGATCCACGTGTTATGTTGCGAGAACTTTTCCTCAATAGGAGTTCGCATGAAGTTTTTTTTCGCTCTTCTCATGATGTTTGCTTTCACGAGTGCCTTCGCTCAGGAAACTGAAGTTGAACCAGGAACTGAAACCGAAATCGCGCAGGAAGTTGAACCGACACCGACCCCCGAAGAAGAAACAGAAAGTATTAAGCTGCGTTGTAATGTTATTAGAACTCCTTGGTATTTAAAAAAATCTTATGATCACGCAACGAAAGTGACGAAATGTTGGTTTAATAAATGTCGGATTAAAAATACTCGAAAAGCTGAGTTGAATTTCTGTAAAGCAGTGAACTCGTGTGAGACTCTTGAAACTTACCTTGAGAGTCCTTGTACGGAGAACAATGAACTGACACCGGAAGCTAAGGAATCGGCGAAAGATGGAATCATTGCCCTCCTCCACAGCATGGGTGATGCGAGTATCGTTTTCGTGAAAGAGCTTATTGAAGGTGCTAGGAATTAAGCTTTCCTGACATGATCGCGCGTTCTGAGTAATTGGGCCGCGATCGACAGGGCTATTTCAGCAGGGGCGTTCATCCCGAAATCTTCACCCATCGGACAGAAGAATTCTTTGAGTCTCCCCTCCGTCACACCCATCTCAGACAGATCTTTTTCGATGCGATTTCTTTTTGCGACACTGCCAATGACCCCAACGAAAGGGAAATTTCGGACAGTGAGTGCACGAACGAGAACTGGAACGTCGGACGCGTGACCCATCGTCATAGAAGCCACAAAAGTATTATCAGTGAGAGAGTCAACAACAGCGGCGAGGTCAGAGGTACAGATTTTTTTGAGCCGCTTGGACTCTGGAAGTTTAGCGAGCCACTCTTCTCTTTGATCGGCTACTGTCAGGTGACAATCAAGTCTTAAGAGAACCCGGACAAGTTCCTGTGAGATATGTCCGGCACCAAAGATGGCAACTTCCCACCTGTTTTGCGGTTTGTGAATTTCAAAGAACATAGTGACTTCACCACCACAGGTCATCCCGATATCTTTTTGGAGATTCCAGGTGAAGCTTTGATTGTCGACGTGTTCTTGTGAACTCAAGTATTCATCAGCCACTCTAATACAATGAGCTTCGATTTTTCCGCCGCCGATCGTACCAAAAAGAATCTCTCCATTGCCTCCAATAATCATCCGTGCTCCCGCATCCTGAGGAGCACTCCCGCGATTAGAAACTTGAGTGACGACGACCAGGGGAACATGACTCGCGGTGAGCTTGAGGAATTCTTCGCAGAAAAGTGAAAAGTTACTTTCCATTATTTGATCCTTTCAAGTTCCATGAGAATTTCTTCCTGAGTCGCCGGGGATTTCATCGTAATTGGTTTTCCACCAGAACGATAAGTGAGGGCGTTTTTCACTGCGGTCCAAACACTGATGCCCAAGAGGAATGGCGGCTCGCCGACGGCTTTTGATCCGTAGACGTTCACTGTGTTGTCCGGGTTTTCTATGAATTCAACATTGAAAGTCCGAGGGACGTCCTGAACGTTGGGAATTTTATAGGTCGTGGGACTATGAGAAACCAGATTTCGTTTTTGGTCGTAGTAAAGACTCTCCGTCGTCACCCACCCCATGCCCTGAATGAAAGCACCGATCACCTGACCGCGGTCAATTCCTGGGTTAATCATGCGGCCAAGATCCATGAAAATATCGGTCCGGAGAACTTTCATCTCGCCGGTGTACTCATCAATCGATACTTCTGAGACGGCCATCCCTTGAGTGTAATAGTTAAACGCTTTTCCCTTCACCGTGGTCTTATCAAAGCCCAACCCTGGCGTTTTATAGAATGCATACGCCCCGAGTGAAATCCGATTGAAGTACGCTTTCCCGATGAGATCTTTGAGAGTGATCTCTTTCCCAGTAGAAATCTGCCGAACTTTTCCGTTTTCAAAAATAATATCCGGATCAAGTTCCGCTTTCATGATCTCGTACTCTTTAATGGCGTCGGCTTCTTCACCAGCGAATAATTTTTTAGTCAGCTCTGTCAAACGTCCCTTGATCATATCGGCGGCATTCTTCGCGGCGGCTCCGTTGATATCGGCCCCGGAAGAAGCTGCGGTTGGCGACGTATTGTGATTTTTTTCCGTCGACGTCGGCATGACCTGAACATCTTTGGGAGGAACTCCCAGGACGTGAGAAACGATTTGCTGAATTTTTGTATTCACACCCTGGCCCATCTCTGTGGCACCAGTTGAGACTTGTAATGTTCCGTCGAGGTGGAGATTCACCAGAGCATTCCCTTGATTCAAAAACCTGGCCGTGAAGGCAATTCCGAATTTCGTCGCGGTGACAGATAAACCACGGAGGGTGCCAGTTCTTTTTTTATTGTGCTCATCAATATCTTTTCGACGAGCTTCGTAATGAGAGGAATCCATGAGCTTACTCATCACATTGGGAAGCATGTTATTGTCTAAGATCTGACCGTAAGGAGTGCGAAGATTATTACCCTGGTAAAGATTGATGGTCCTGATTTCGCGAGAATCTTTTTTTAGATGGAAGGCAATGTCTTCGATGATCGATTCCATCGCCATCGTTCCTTGGGGCCCACCGAACCCACGGAAAGCAGTGTTCGAGTGATTGTTTGTCTTAAAGCAAACACCATCAATGTGACAGTTCTCGAGGAAGTAAGCCGAGTCCATATGAAACATCGCCCGCTCAAGTATAGAAGACGAAAGATCGGCATACGCTCCCCCATCGGCCATGAGAAGAACTTTAAGCGCGGTAATTTTACCGGTCTCATCGAATGAAACTTTATACTCGGCTTCGAACGGATGACGTTTGCCGGTAATTTTCATGTCTTCGTCTTTGGTGAGAATAAGACGAGCAGGACGCTTGAGCTTGTGCGCGACAAGGGCTGCGTACGCCGCAATCGGAGCGCCCTGAGATTCTTTGCCACCGAAGCCTCCGCCCATTCGTTTCACGACGCAAACGACGTGATGAAGCGGAAGACCTAAAGCCTCTGCGACGACTCTTTGAGTCTCTGAAGGATGCTGGCTCGAAGAATGAATTTCAATCTGACCCGCTTCAAGCGGATAAGCAATAGCGGCCTGGGACTCCATATAGAAGTGCTCTTGTCCGCCGCAGGTAAAATGCCCTTCAAGAATATGTTTTGATTTTTTGAAAGCTGATTCCACATCCCCTTGGACAAAAGGTGCTGAAGCTTTGGCGAGAATACTCTCTGCTTTTCTTGCCTCAGTGATGGTGAAAATCCCTGACTTCTCTTTGACTTCGAGTTTCACGAGCTTTTTGATTTCTTCAACAGACTCGCGTCTTGTCGAAGCGATGATCACGGCGGGCTCGGCCATATAATTAATCTGCGGGTTGCAGACAAAATTCTGGTCGTGAATAATCGG
>CANETG010000189.1 GCA_947440875.1 Bacteriovoracaceae bacterium | reverse complement strand
GTTCAGCGTCAGTACTCATAAATAGAAATCCTCTTTGAATCGCCACATTATGCCTAAGAAAAGCAAAAGAGACAATTTATACCACTAACAATTGCCAGAAAACGTACTCCCTGTGATGATTTCAATCATGATCCAGGCCCATTCTTTACAAAAAAAATTTGGTGACTTCTGCGCAGTGGATAATCTGTCGCTTGAAATCAGAAAAGGCGAATGTTTCGGCCTTTTAGGTCCCAATGGCGCGGGGAAATCCACCTTCATTGGAATGACCTATGGAGCAGTGGAAAGAACCGCTGGCGATCTCTCCGTATTTAATCTTGACCCACAAAGAGAAAGCAGACAGATCAAAAAACGTATGGGTGTTGTGACTCAAGAAAATGCGCTCGACGAAAGTCTATCGGTCATGGAAAACATGCTGATCTACAGCTCCTTTATTGGTGTGCCTTCGGCGGAAAGAAAAAAACGAGTCATTGATCTTCTTGAGTACATGAATCTTGCCCACAAAAAAGATGAACAAATTCTTGCTTTATCTGGTGGGATGAAACGCCGTTTGGTTTTTGTGCGTGCCCTTTTAGGAAAACCTGAACTTCTCATTTTAGACGAACCAACAACTGGCCTTGATCCGGCCGTGAGACATTTACTTTGGGGCAAAGTCAAAGAACTTCACCAAGAGGGAACGACAATTGTTCTCACGACTCATTACATGCACGAAGCAGAAGTTCTTTGTAATCGTCTGGTGATTATGAATCAGGGAAAAGTTTCGGGCCAGGGATCACCTCAAAAACTTATCGAGGAACAAACACCTGGGCACGTGGGAATTTTTGATGTTCAGTTTCGTGATAAACTTCAGCAATACGCCGCGGATAAAAACTTTACTTTCTACGAAGACGCTTCCGGAATTTATCTCAGAGCCCCTCGGATGGAAGATCTCATCGTTTCAGGTGTCCAGGCACTTCAACTGAGGCCCGCAAATCTGGAGGACGTTTTCTTGAAGTTAACTGGTAAGGAGCTCGCAGCCGATGCGTGAATCAATATCCCTTGCCTTTCACATTACGCGCCGAAATTGGGCGGTCTACAGAAAAGATCTCATCGCCAATGTTTCGCCGACGGTTGCCGATCCTGCATTAATCATGCTCTCACTAGGATTGGGACTTGGAGGGTATCTCACGAACGTTCAGGGAATGAGTTACATGCAGTACCTCGCTCCTGGCCTTACGATTGCGACGTCCCTTTTTACTTCATTTTTTGAATCGAGCTATGGTTTTTTTGTTCGCATGACGTATGAGAATGTTTTTAAGGCCATGCTCACAACCCCGATTGGTTTACGTGAAGTTGTTTTTGGCGAAATGCTTTGGGTAGGGCTCAAAGGAAGTGTCATGTCACTTGGCGTGACGATCTTTCTGGCCCTCTTTGGCATGATGGTTGATCCCTGGCTTATTCCTCTTCTGGGAATAGTGGGCTTTCTGGTCGCTCTTCCCTGTGGAGCGATGGGATTACTGGCGACCGCACTCGTAAAAAACATCAATCAATTTCAAACGGTTTATTCTTTTTTGATCGCACCACTTTATTTTCTATCGGGAATCTTTTTTCCGATTGGAGAAATGTCCACGCCGGTCAGATGGGTCGCGGAATGCTTTCCCCTCATTCATGGAGTCAGACTAGCGCAAGCAGTTTTCTGGAAAAAAGAAATTCTCGAGACATTCATGATTCATGGAGGAATTCTGGTACTCCAAAGTACAATTCTCTGCTGGTGGGCCTACAAACGAATCCGCAAAAAACTCGTCACTTGATTTGGTTCCAGCATACTTGTGGCTGTCTAGCGCGTCTAACGCGCTTGACAGCCACAAGTATGCTGGAACCTAACGTAGAACGATTTCAAAAAATCCTGTTTTTGTATTTGGCTCAAATCCTGGCAGTGAATCCGCAAAATTAACCACAACAGCTTCTCTTTGTTCTCCGGGTATATTTTGAAGAATAAGATCTAAATCATTCAACGGGTGATCTTTGAAATACATCTGGGTGACGAGATCTCTGTATCCAGTCTTGGCGACACGGAAATGAATATGAGGAGGACGATCCCATTGGTCATCTGCAGGGTAGACACCGGGAATGATGGTCTTAAACATGTACTCACCTTTTCGGTTGCTATAAGTCTGCGCCCAGTATCTGAAATCTGGGTCAAGCGGAGCTGAGTTAGGATCTTTGGGGTTGTTGTATCTTCCCGAAGCGCAGGCTTGCCAAATTTCGACATTGGCATTGACTACTGGCCGGCAAAGATGATCAACCACACGTCCTTTGACGTAGATAACTTCACCAATCGCTCGGCGAGGTGAACCTGGCACTTGAGTCAGGTCAATATCCTGCCCGAATTCACGTTCACCAGGATAAAAGGGGCCCTGGGTTTGAGGAGGAGTGAGGACGGGGCAAGAATCAGCGAAAGCTGATTTCATCCAAGTGGCGGTGGCAACGGCCGCAAGACCGCGAGTAAGAAAAGCACGACGTCCGGAAGTTTGTTCCATGAGAATCTCCTTGAGAGATCTTTATACGGCTTTTAATCTATAGTAAAAATATCGAAAATTAGATGTTTAACATAGGTTAATATCTATACTTTTTTAAGCATGAATTTAAGTTTCTCAAGATTGTCGTCAAAATCTTTTGGGATAAGCCCTGACAGACTTAAAAGAGAGTGAGCATCGAGCTTGCCCTCTTTCATCAGGACAAAGATTCGTCTGACTTTATCCATCTCTGAGATTTTTTCTAGGACCACAAGGATCATCCCGTTTTCGCGAATGCGGTCGAGTTCCTTATACACATCGAGGATTAAGAAATCGATCGGAAGAACAGGAGCTTTCACTCCATGCTGAAGAGGAGGAGCTTTCGGTTTTTCCACTTGGATGAGACCGTCCATATTTTTTAATCGAGAAATTTCCTGCAAAAAAACTTCCTTGGTAAGGAGTGCCGTGAGGTTCCCTTTGTCTGCAAGAAAGTCACTCACCCGACTAAGAAACATCTGGAGCCAAGACACTTGAAAAGGATTTGTTTCGAGGTAGGGAACATTTTCAAGGAGTAACGAGCTTTGACAAGAATTGAAAAATTCCCGCGAAGACTCTTCGGCGTCAAAATCATCAAATGATAATTCAGAAAGAAGCGGACCGACATAGACGGCGGCCAGAGCATCGAGTTTTTTTTCGATGATCTCTAATTCATCGTCAGCAAATGTATCATTGATGAGCTCATCAAACTCTTTTTGAAACGCAGTGACCAGAGCGTCGAGCTCTGTCACCTTCAGGGGGAAATAAAAAGTTAGTGTTTTTGACATGAAGTGATCTTATCAGGAAACACCTCATGAGTCACATGGCGTATGACTTGACTCTCCCCTCTCTTTTAATATTTCCACACCCAAGGAGGGTTCCATGAGAGTCAATGAAATGAAAGATGAACTTGAAAAAGTATCTAAAGTTTTACCAAAACTAAGACGTGAACTCGATGAGGTTTATCAGATGGAATCGGGACGAAAAAGTCGCCTAAAACTTCTCTGGAGAGAATATGAGACAAAAGTCAGAGAAATGAAATCATCAAAAGAGTACAGGGATCTTATTCAGTAAAGTTTGATATAAATCTTTCACGGAGAGGACCTACGGGCCTCTCCCACTCATCTATTTTCGGCGATGTGAATGCTTGAGCCTTCAAACTTCAACTCCGAGGCAGTAAACTCACGGATATCGGGACCATCTTCCTCATCTCAAAAAGCCAAAGAAGAGAAGAGCCTATGACTTCGAAATTACTGAAAATATTTTTTTAGTTCCTCTCAAGTTTTTCCCCTGAGACCTCAGACACTCGAAATTTCCCTGTAGAATTTACAGAATTTTCCTACGCCTAAGCATGTCGGGTTATGTTACGGATTATGAAAATTATCATCTTTTTAGCAGCGACATTTCTCATCCCTCTCTCAGCTTCTTTTGCCACCGATCCGTATGAGGATACAGCGGAGAATTTGGCCCATCAAGAAGAGACGAACCGCGAAGCTCCGAATTTCAAATCAAGAAACGGAACCTGGACTTACGCTTTTGAACTCATGCTTGCAGATGGATCATCTCAGGTTCTCTCAGAGTCGAATCGAAATCTTTTAGTCAAGCCCGCATCGACCATGAAGATTTTTACTGGTTGGTACGCTTTCAAAGAAAACTTTCGAAAGAATTCATACGTCGGGCAAATGTTAAAACAGAGTGTCAACTCTATGGCGTCTGCGACATTCAATGCCATGGGTGGAGCGAAATCGCTGAAAGCTTTTTATGCCCAAGAAGGTTTAGTTCTCAACAACTCTAACCACATCCAAGCAGATGGTTCTGGCCTGTCATATGAAAATAAATCTCACTGTGGTGCCCAGATTAAGCTCCTCAAAATGATCTACCTTGATCCTTCGTACGATGAATTCAAAGCTCTCATGGCACGTCCAGGGGAAGAAGGAACGATGAAATCCAGACTTCCCTCGCTCAGAGGAAAACTCTTTGCGAAGACAGGAACTCTTAAGCGGACGGCGTCTCTCACTGGGTTCGTCGAAACCAAAGCAGGAACAGTCGTTTTCTGTGTCCTCTCAGACTATCTCCCGTCGGCGGCGGCAAACTTTCGCCCTCGAATCGATGCGATGGTCCTGAAAAATATCAGCGCCCTCGGCTATTAAACACGGCGTAATAAGGTTTTTCTTTCATTCACAGACATAGCGAATTAACATCATTTCTATCATGAAAGATCAAAACAACTCTCGCATTCTTCTCGTTGAAAATATTCACCCCATTGCAAAAGAAATTCTCGAAGGAGAAGGCTATAAAGTCGATCTCCTTTCTTACGCTCCTGGGGAGGAAGAACTCATTAAACTTCTTCCAGAATATACCGCCATTGGTATCCGCTCCAAAACTGAGATCACCGCAAAGGCTCTCGAGCACTCCGGAACGACGTTCACCATCGGCGCATTTTGTATCGGAACCAATCAAATTGATCTTCAGGCCGCTAGACGTAAAGGGGTCGCAGTCTTCAATGCTCCTCACTCGAATACTCGGAGTGTAGCGGAACTTGTGATTGCCGAAATGGTGGCCCTGTCGCGCCAATTGGGTGATCGAAACTCTCTGGCCCATCGTGGGGAATGGATGAAGTCAGCAGAAGGATCGCGCGAAGTCCGAGGAAAAACTCTCGGGATCGTGGGTTACGGCCATATCGGAAGCCAGGTTAGTATTTTAGCCGAGTCTATGGGGCTCCAAGTTCTTTTCTATGACGTCATCAAAAAACTCCCGCTGGGGAATGCACGAGCGGTGATTTCATTAGATGAACTCCTCCGCCATTCGGATTTTGTGACTCTTCACGTTCCTGAGATCCAAGAAACAATGAATATGATTGCTGCTCGAGAATTTAATCTCATGAAGAAAGGTGCTTGCCTCATCAATGCTTCTCGCGGGACGGTTGTGGTCATCGAAGATCTCGTGAAAGCACTGAAAGAAAAACATCTGGGCGGCTTTGCGATTGACGTTTTCCCTGTGGAGCCTGCTTCGAAAAAAGAAAAATTTATCTCCCCCCTTCAGAATCTTACCAATG
>CANETG010000188.1 GCA_947440875.1 Bacteriovoracaceae bacterium | reverse complement strand
CCACGTTCCCAGAGGTTCCAGTCGCAAGGGCATAGCTCAAGGTTGGCACTGCTGCGCTTTCATTTACAGCGAGGGTCACCGAAGCAGCACTTGATGTTCCTAATGAATTGGTTGCGACAACGGAATATAAAGTAGAGGCAAGTGACGTGGTAGGTGTTCCGGAGATGAGACAGGTTGAAGTGTGAAGACTGAGTCCTGCAGGGAGGGCCGGGGTGATGGCACAGTTACTAATAGCATGGCCATTATTTTGTAATAGAGTTGGTGCTACAGACATTGCCACGTTGATAAGTCCTACGGTTCCCGATGCCCCGGCATAACTTAATGATGGAATGGAGGCAGCAATGTCGAGAGTGACTAAGGCCTCTGGAGAGCTACCGACCACGTTGGTTGCCACAACGGAATAGACGGTTGAGGGAAGTACACCAGCGGGCGTCCCTGAGATCACACAGGTAGAATTATGAATACTAAGTCCGAGCGGCAAGGCAGGAGTGATGGAGCAGTTTGTAACATCTGCACCGTTTTGATCGATTGTCGTAGGTGACACGCTCATGGGCATACCAGCACTGCCTGACGTGCCAGTGGCACCGGTGTAGTCGATTACAGGCGTAGAAGCGATTGGATCCTTTGACTGGAAACCAGAAACGACCAAAGAGTCCTTCGTATTGCAGGCAGAAATAAAGAAGGTAAAAATTAATAAGTACTTCAAATTCATGAGTATTCCACGTAGTTTTCCTATCGGAATATTACTTGGAATTATCAAGGATTCTTTAATATGCAGTAATTGCAATGATTTAGACTAAAAAGAAAGGGATCTGGATTTGGGCAAATGCCCTGTGCTTTTGCCAGCTTAGAAACTGCCCCATTTGAATGGTGTTGGGTCAATCATTAGTCCCCAGAGAATTGAAATCTTATCTTAGAGTTAGATTGAAAACTCGTCATTTCAAGATTGAATTTCCCAAAAAGCGTTTAAGTGCCGTCGATTAAAATGACTAAGATATCGAATTTTATTCGCTAATTTCTGGGGAAAGCTTATTCAACACCACTATAGTAGGGCAGTTAAAAAATCAATCATTCTTTGATCGCTGAAAAAGTCTTCTCAGATAATCGAGAAATTTAGATCTTTTCTTCTTTGGTGGTGCCTCTGTTTCCGGTTCGCAATCTACGGTAGGACCCTTCGTTACTGCCTGTACTTCACTCATCACATCCAAACTTTTTTCAACAGTTTCTTTCTGAGATGGTGACTGATCCCTCAAAGCGCAAGCAGCGCGACGAAGGATGAGGTAATAGTAATAGGGATAGGTTTTTTTTACATACGAATTACACATCATTCCTCGTGTATTACAGCGTCTTGAATCTACTTCGTTATGTACCTTCCATATATCATCTCTAAAGGGGTCGTATTCGTCTGGTATCCCCATCATATGACCAATTTCATGGGCAATTGTGTTTGCTCCGTATCCTGCTTTGAATAGTTCAAAATCCCAAGTTGAATTGTAGAGATGTGCATGGATCTTTGGCTTGAGCTCGACCTTGAAATCGGGTTTTTCACTCGCTTCAACTGAGAGGAAATGAAATTTCATTTTGCCCGAAGGACTTTGCTTTGACCAAACTTCAGCCGCCTTGTCTAATTGAACTTGAACCAATGCCTTGTTACTTGGATCCTTTAGAATTGATCCCGTAAAATGTATTTTTACAGTGACATTTAAATTGTTTTCTTTGTCTTTTGAAACTTCGTATTGATAGGGCATATTAAATTTTAATGCCGGAGTATTTAAGATCGGGATTCCCCCAGCACGGTAACCTTCTTTGCCATTAATTTTCAATGGTGAGTCGGGAGAAAGCTGAAAAACATCTGAAGGATTTGGAGTACAGTCTTTTAAAGAATCATCCTTGATATGGGCCTTCAAGTTGATACAACTCCAATCTCCTGCGTATTTGTCTTGATTAAAAATAAAATGATTTGAACTTGAAAAATCATCAGATTCGATTTTTGTCAGATCTAACTTCTTATAACGACAATTTTCTCCAACAGTTGTCGCCCCCAGCTGAGACGCCAGCTGGCCAAATTCAATATTGGCAAGCGAACCAGTTTCCTCTCCAAAGACGGGAAATGGTAAAAGGGCAAGAGAACCAAAAAATAGGATGCTTGATGTTTTCAAAAGAATTTCCCCTTAGTTCTGTTTCGGTAAAAAAATAAGCTAACTTGAAGATAAGATTTTGAACCTGAAAGACATCGAAAACTGATTTCTAGAGATTTTTTTCGCAATTCAGTCATTGTTTTAGAAAGCAAAACAAAGAAAACCAAATAGCCTCATAATCAGCTGAAATCCCGCGCCTAAGAATCAGTTTTGTCTGGTTTCCTCGTTGCAATTAGAAAGTCACCATAACAAACCATCGGGAGATGGGAAGGGAGTTTCAGGACTCAGGTTTATATCTCAAGTGTCTGAAAACATTGGTTCCCTTCAGGTGCAAATGTATGATTTATATAAAGTAATTCATATTTTTACCGAAATGCCCTATAATTTCTTGAGGGTTCTTTTTATGAAGCTATTGATTTTGAAAAGTATGCGGCTAGGTAAGCTCTACTTCAGGGAAGAACTGGAGTCGTTTACCAGAAGAATCGACTTCGAGCTGGCGCGTTTAACGGAGTCGGGCGACATCACTAAGCACTATCAGGGGATCTACTCTCTGAGTGGATCTCAGGTAAGTAACGATGCCATTATTGATAAGATCATGAGCCGGGATCGTGGGGGCCCTCATCTGATTATCCCTGCAAATCTCATTAAGAACCCTGACGAGGATCTAGACACAGGCGACTATATTTGTCTCAATCACAAAAGATCAGATTTGATCGCTACGAGAAATTTTAAAATCAGATTCCGAATTCCGTCACACGGATTTCCGAAGTCACTGACGGACACCTTTCTTCTTATCTATCAATTGAACACCTCTCTTACTCCTGAGCGAGATATTTCGGATATCGACTTTAAGAAGTTCAGTTCCGACAGAGAGGCGTCTGGCGAATTAAAGAAGTACGCGAACAAAAAGACTTATAAGCTAATCACTGACAGAATCCAGCACAACTCAAAGATATCGGAAATAAGCCAGCGGTTGAGTAGTATCGGTGCTCCACTCATCTCTGACAAAAAAAGAGGTCCGATCCGTGGCGGAACTTCGCTGGAAAAAATTATCGCCGATGCTTTGGCGATCGGTATGCACGAGCCAAGGATTCATAATATTCTTCCATTCACGATTCTCAAAAACTCAAGTCGTATAGACTTTACTAAACTCGGCGAACTGACCAAGAAGAACGGAGCCTACCGATACGCTGGCTTCATCCTGGAGCTTCTGAAGAGGGCAGGGTTTGATGGTATTCCTGGATTTAAGGCACCAAGGTATTCTCGAGAGCCAGCGATACTCTTTAAAGAGACCTACGGAAAGAGAGGGATCGAGAGGCTCAAGTCGAGTCACCTTGATTTCGCGCTCGGGAACTGGGGTATTTTGATAGATGCGCATATCGATTCCGAGAGAGATAAAATTAGGAAGTGGTTATGAGTTTTAATAGGGATGAGTTGATCGGTTTTCTTTCGGAACTTGATCGTCAACTTAAGAGGCAAACCGAGCTTGTTGTTATCGGCGGAGCCTCTCTTACTCTTGCGTACAACTTCACAAATACAACGATAGATATGGATCTACTTAATAAGATCACGTCTGAACTATATGAAGCAATCGAGAGAGCAAAGATCAAAACGCAATTGGATGTGAAGGTGGGTACAACGCGCATTTACGCGGAAATCCTAAGGATGCAGGAGCGGCTGACTCCTCTGGGGGGGGTAGCATTTAAGAATCTGACAATCCTTGTTCCAGAAAAACATGATTTGGCTTTGATGAAGTGTGCTCGCTCAGAAGCCAGAGATATAGAAGATATCAAAGGATTACATCGCGCGGATCCTCTTGACTCCCAAACACTTCTTCAGAGATTCAAGATTGAACTCTTGCCGCTGAATTCGGGGGACGACGAACTCCTGAAGTCTAAATTCCTAGATATGATCGAAACTCTATTTGGTGAGAATGTGGCGGATGATTTTGAAAGACGAACTTAGCTATATCCATTCGAAACCGCCCCATTTGAATGGTGTTGGGTAAATTATTAGTCCCCAGAGAATTGAAATCTTATCTTAGAGTTAGATTGAAAACTCCTCATTTCAAGATTGAATTTCCCAAGAAGCGTTTAAATGCCGTCGATTAAAATGACTAAGATATCGAATTTTATTCGCTAATTTCTGGGGAAAGCTTATCCAACACCACTATAGTAGGGCAGTTAAGTTAAGTTTAGTTAAAATTTCTGACGAAACGACCGAGAAGTCTTAACAATACTTGGGAATTACTCTCATGAATAAATTCTTGTCTCTAGTCACACTTTCTTTACTCGTTGCTTGCAATGGAGACATCTCGGTTAATGGTCGTGGGTCGAGAATTGTTTCATCTTCAGATTTTCCTGATGGCACACCTTCAGTTATTCCCACCGTGGATGATCTTTCTTGTTCTGCCAGTGTAGGAGGGGGAGCTTTCGGAAACTCGGTGGCAGTGAACTTAAGTTGTTCGGCCGCGGCCGATATTAAATTCTGCCTTCAAGAGGAAACTTGTTGTGATCCAGAATCAGCTGGAACGACCTATTCGAGTCCCATCGTGATTGGTTCTCAGGACGGAAACTTCTGCTTGAGCTTTTACGGAGAAACCGCATCTTCAAAAGTTTCTAGTGTCATTCAACAGTCGTACACCATCAATGACACTTATCCAGATCTTCAGATAAGTTTTCCAAAAATTAATTATCAAACGACACAATTAGCTGGGCTGAATTTACTTCACTCAAGTGATTTTTCTCAGCCAAATCATCTTATTGGTGAAATCAATTTAAAATCTCACAATCCAGGTCCAAATGGACTCAATATGGATTGCCAAGAAATCGTCGAAAATTACGTCGGTCTATCGAGCCCCGCAGCCTCTGTGGTTTTTGATCCCATGGATATGCTGGGAATAGGCTCAGCTGTTCAGCTCAACGTCCCTTTGATGTTAGCCAAGCTTGATTATGGAGAAAACTTTCTCACAAGTTATATCGTGAACAACAGCTTTTCTTCCCCTTTGTATTCTTGCTCTACCAACAAGGTAAAGTTGAATGACTTTGAGTTCTTCGCATTCGAAGATTCTCATGCAGAGGTCGAATTTGCAGGGAGCTTTGTAGGATACAATTTCTTTGAAGCAGATGCAGACGTACACCGAACTCCCGCTGGATCTGCCAGTCAGAGTGATAATGGCCAGGAGCTGAGAGTGGGGTCGTTTGGGATCTACTATTAACTGACCACTTCTGTCCGGAGATCACGCTCGCTTCCTTAAGATCTGATCATTCCAAGTTCTGGAAACTTTAATATTCTGCTTGGAATTTAGGATTAAGTGTAAAATGGGAAAGACTAATTTCATAAACCCGAAGATCTCAACAGAATGGGGCTTTTTTTGTGATAAATCTTCTCAAGTCTGCCATTGGCCATCGGCCACTCAATCTTTGCACCACATTCATTTTTTTATTCTTTATATCATTCTCTT
>CANETG010000187.1 GCA_947440875.1 Bacteriovoracaceae bacterium | reverse complement strand
GCTTCCATCCTCTACGACTTGCCCAACCGGACAGTCCGTGAAGCTTGAGATTATAGACGGAAAAGTGATGACAAGATGCTCTCCATAAAGATTCTTCGCAACCAATTCGGGTTTTCGCTCGCGGAGATGATGGTCGCTGTTGGACTCCTTGGTGGAGTCTCGCTCGTCACGATGAAAGTCATTCAAAGCCAGGCGCAAAATCAGTCCAATTTAAAAATGACCGATGCCGTTAATAAAGCGTCACTCATTGTGCAAACGATGATGAGTAATAATCAGCGCTGTAACGAAATGATGGTTGGGAAGACGCGAAACAATGGAACAAATTATACGCTCCAAATTGCGTCCACTGGGGGGAATCAGGTTTTCCTTGCCCCCCTCACGACTTATGCTGAAGGCTTTCGAACCGGCTCAATTACTCTTGTGACATCTTCACTTGGAACTGGTGTGACTGATCTTGTGATGGAATTCTTCACTCGCGCAAAGGCAGTGGAAAATCGAGTCAACGATAGCGATAGCGCACAGTACTCCTATAAAATTACCAAAAGAGTTTCTTTTGTTTCCGAGCTGAGTGGGAATGTCATTAAATCTTGCGGCTCAGTTCTCTCAGACTCAGATCTCACCGCCAAAAAGATGATGTGTGATTCATTGGGTGCCGCCGCTGCGACATGGACGAGTGGAACTTGCGTTCTGAGAGACATGAAATGTACCGTGCCCGGAGAAGTGCCGTTTCAGTTTAATAGCCTCGGTGACTTTGAGTGTATGCCGATCACGAATAGTAGTATCCGTAATCAAATATTTAACTACGACGTCTCGACGTGTTCTCCCGGACAAGGTGTTACTTTAGGTCCAGATGCTGGTGGTAAAATTAAGGCGATTTGCACTGGGGTTGCTACTGGGTGCCCGGCGACGACTTTAAGCTGGACGGCGGGAGTGAATGCCTACTGTACTGCTGTTGTCGCTGCTGCTTCTTTTGGTAACACGTCTGTTGTTTCGGCTTCGGCCCCTTCGTCAGGAAGTGCGACTTACCTCTGTGACGGAGCTGTCAAAACGTGGAATCTTCAATCATCTCCGACTCCGACTTGTATTAATACAACTCTTTCTTGTGCTGCTCAGACAGTGAAATGGTCTGGAAGAACAAAATTCTGTACCTTCACCACGTCGGCCACTTACCAGCAGGGTGAAAAACCTACTCTCACCGATTCAACCGCTCAAGGTGGAACCGACGGGACAGGGTCGGCCGTGTTTGAATGCACCAATGGTGTTCTCGGAATTGTCGGTAACGGAACTTGCTGTACGACCCCCGGGGCGTGCACCGATTAATTTTTCTTGGGAAGAAGAGTCTAGTCGCTTACAATAATCCCTATGCGCATTGAGATTCTCATCGATGGATCGGTCGAACCGCAGATCTATCCTTTAAATAAACCAAAGCTAGTTCTGGGCTCGGGTGAAACCTGCGATGTGATCGTATCGAGTCCCAACGTTAGCCGAAAACACCTCATCATTGTGACCGAAGGTGATACGTTTCACGTGATCGATCAAGGGTCCACCAACGGAAGCTTCATCAACGAAGAGCGCTTGGTACCCGGAAGACGCACAGAATTCACTTCTTTTTTTCCGGTCCGTTTAGGAACGGATGTTCTGATTTCGCTTCTCTCCGATGAAGGCGACGTCGCGGGAGATGATCCCGAGCCTCTGATGCCTCTCCCGCAAGCCGGAGAAAAAAGTTCATCCCGGGGAGAAGAATCTACCAAGATGATTTCGCTTTCTGATCTCAAGAAAGCAAAGACCACGGATCTCCAGGCAAAACGCCAGACCGTCATTAAAAATCGAGAAGCAAAAAAAGCTCCGCCTCCAAAAAAGAAAACCAAGAGACAGGCCGAGTCGCAGAAGTTTAAATTTCTTCTGTGGGTCATGGTGATCGGCGTCGCTGGGATCGGGTACTATAATTACAATTCCAAGGACCGCACGGATCAAGCGGTCGTGAGGAAAATGGGTGAGATCGATACGAAAGTGGCGCCAGGGGTAGCGGACGCCAGTAGACCGGAAGAGACGAAAGAGGCGGTCGAACCTCTGACGGAACTCATCCCCGACGAGCAGCTCATTCCGAAAGATCGAGCCTCCGCATTTCTCACGGACGCAAAATGCATCACGGATTTAGAGAAATACCTTTGCGATACACTCACCGGAAACGAAGGTCAGTTTGGAGTGGTGCAGGTGGGGACGACTTTTCACATCCTACTTAACGGTCTCAAGTACATCGAAGAGGCGAGGACAATCGTGGTGCATCCGCCCCACGATGGGAATGGGAATTATTCTCCGGAAGTCCTCGAGCCGTTACTTAGATCCGTGATGAACACGGCACTCGCTTTATTTTTCCTGCGCGGGTTCCCGCCGAATTTTGAATGGGAAAAGTTTCAGGAGGCGAAGTTCTCAGTGATCCTCTTGGACTCAAACCAGGGACAGCCCTTCGTGGCACGAATCGCGGCGGGGTATCCCCCGAGTATTCAAAAACTCCGGGGCGTTCTTCAGGAAGAGTCCATTAAGAACGTAAAAAATATCGGTGATATCGCGCTTAATTTCACAAAAGATTATTACAAAACGTATTAGGCTAAAGAGTTTTTAAGAACTCAATTAATTCCATCTTCTCATCTTGAGTAAAAATCTCCGTCCCGTCTTTGATAAAAATTCCCACATCGTGACCCGTATTGCGAAGGCCTTCTTTTCTCGTGTCGTAAAACATTTCTTTATTCGCTTTCCACTCCGAGGGTGTTTTTTCGGCCAGAGGATACCCGACACAGTCCTGATCAAAATCCCGATCTTTGTGATTGGCTTTCCCGGCCCAGTAAGTGACCGGTCGGTTGCGCGAGACCGTTAAAAGAGCGCAGAGATTGGGAACGGAGTTGTTATGGAAATAGGGCCAGCGTGCCCAGATTCCATCAAGCGGCGGGGGAACGTATCCGGTCTGGGGCTCCACCACGGCGCCGATGGATTTTGAAATCTGCAGCGAGTTGAGAGCTCCGGCGAATTCCTTCATTCCGAGGTAGCGGCCGGGATCAGTGCCCACATCTTTGACGGGAGTTTTTTTGTGATACGTCAGACTCACGTTCTGAATTTGTGCCTCATCACTTAAGTTCGCAGCGTTGGGTTGATCCCAACCCTTCACGTAGTTTCCGTGGCAGCGAGCGCAGGCGAGGGTAAAATGCTTCTGCCCAAGTTTTGCTTTCTCCATGTCCAGAGATTTTACCCCAAAGAATTTCTCATAGCGCGGAGGACGGCTGGCAAAAACGGCAGCGGTGAGTTCTCGAATCGTTTCGTCATTATTCAGAAGCCACTTTTCAAGTGCTTTGAGATCGGTTCCTCTGCCAATTTCATTCCACAAAAAATTCGTGTGAACGGGATTTCCGGAGACAATGGATCCATCCGAGAGCCAGCGGTTTTTGTATTTCAAATTCCACCACACCGCCGGTTTTGAATCCGCGATCATTTTTTCCAGTTTATTTGGTCTCGGATTTTTAGCGGAGTCAGGAGTTTTTGTGGCGTAAGGATCGAGTGCTCGTCTTGACAGAGAGATCGCAACTTGCGCCAAACTCGTATCGAGTCCCAAGACGACGGGTTGTTTTGTTCCGACGTAGCGGATGGACTCTTTTGAGTCGAGGAACATGAGGCGATCTTCTTCCGTGCCTTTGAGCATATCTCTAAAGATGTAGGAGTTGATATACGGAGCGACTCTTCTTCCCTGGTGGAAGAAATCATTGGCGCGGGGAAAACGATTCGTGAGTCCGATCACTTTCACACCGAAGAGATCGCCCGAGTGGCAGGCGGCACAGCTGAAGGTGAGTCCCGGTCTTCCGTGGGCCTCCAAAAGTGTGGCACCCATGGGGAGAGTTTTTTCTGGGTTTGAGAGCGCAGGAAAGGGATTGGGATTTCTCGGATCGTCGTTTTGTGGGAAAGGAAGAACACCCAGCCAGTTAAAAACTTCGTTCATCGATTTGAAAGGTGTCACGACCTGGGCGAGACGGAAAAGAAGTTGTCTCACGGGATCGTTTTCCGCCGAGTTGAAAAACGTTTTCATGGGTTCAAAAGGAATGAGAAGACTCGTCACTTTCACGGGATAAAAGAGTGCGTGCTTTCTTCCACTCAGAACTTTTTGGTTCCACTGAGAGGGAGACGATCGGTAAATATTTTCGCGGGATTCAGTGACTTCTGTATCCCGCGCCCACTGCGCTTTTGCGGTTTGGGCGAAAATGAGGCATATCAATAAAATGCATTTAAATACATGCTTTTCCATCCCATCATCTTTCTAAGGCCTACGTTGGTGGTCAAGTAAACTTTCCTAACAGTTGGATTGGGATTGAGTGTTATGAAAATTTTTCAAATCTTCTTTGACGAAAACTCGTTCTTCTTCAAATATGGACTCGAAATCCACCAGGATTTCCTCCCAGATAGATTGAAGGGCCATCGTCTTGACCGCGATGGCCTTTTTTTTGCCCTCTAGCTTGATTGTCTGGCGTGTTCGAAAATCCGTTCAAATTCTTTTCCGATTTTCTTGGCCTCGAGCGGAAGCTGAAAATACCCGCTCGCTCCCGCCACTGTCTGGGCATGGACTTTGGCTTTCTCCGGCGAGATGGCGCGCGCGATGATCATGACCTTACTCTCAGGAAATTTACTCTTTATCTGGGCCGAAAGAGTGTTCACCGCTTTGGCATTGATGTCGTAATTCATGACGATGATTTGGAAGTCTTTTGAGCGCAGGCATTTATTAAGCTCATCAAGAGTTGTCGTCACAACGTAATCGTAGCCCATCGGAAAACTGCGAATAGATTTTCGAAAAAAGTCAGACTGAAAATCAAAAAGCACGACCTTGATTTCGTTTTTCTGAGGCATCGCTCCGACCGATGTGACGGTGCTTTCAGGGGCCGAATTGGCGTGCACATCAAACTGGATTTCGTCTTCAATATTGGCGAGTTTTTCTTCATCCAGAAGTTTCTGTTTTTTGAGTGCGTTTAGATCGAGCACTACGGTTGGCTTGTCGTCTTCGTCGACCGGTGACATGAAAAACTCCTCAAATAACAATAAGTTCACTCTCTTCTCGGAGGAATCCTCCTCTGGCTTAAGGGTTTCGGGGGTATGTTCAAGCTTTAACAGTGTTTTCCGATAAGTCCACTAAGGATAGGTGAGTAAGAAAATGCCTTTCGATGACTTAAACCTCGAATTCGAAGACGAAGAAGAGGCCGCCAAAAAGAAGAAAGCGGAAACTCTGACTCAGGATGTGGACCTGGAATTTCAGGCCCCAGATTTGAGCGCAAGAGCGCGTCCCGCTGCACGTCCTTCTCCGCCAGGGGAAGCCACTTCCGCGCGTGCTCTTCCTGCTCGTCCCCAAGGCGCGGAGGTGAGAAAAATTGATGAGGCCAGAGCGGCCCAACAAAATTCGGGAGCCCCACCGCAATCCCCTGCTCGCCGTCCGATGCCACCAGGGCAACCGACTTCGGGAGGACCACAACAAGTGGCGCGTCCCCAGGTTGTGGGTTCGAGTGCCCTTGAGACGAACTATGATTTTGACAGCGAATCTGTGGTGCAGATGCGCGATGAAATGAGACGCGTCCAGCTCGACAGCGATGTC